>JALOMM010000175.1 GCA_025455535.1 Bacteroidales bacterium
TGGGCTCAGAAAACCATAAAGGTGCCTATGACGATAGGTCATGAATATATGGGATATGTTGAGAAGGCAGGTCCCGGTGTCACCAATGTAAAAGTTGGCGACAGGGTGACAGGCGAGGGACATCTCTATTGCGGCACATGCCGTAACTGCAGACGGGGAAGGGAGCACGTATGCGAAAACACGGTAGGGATCGGCGTCCATATCGACGGCTCGTTTGCCGAATATGTAAAGATCCCTGCACGCAACGTAGTGCTTCTGGATCACCGGATACCCGATGACTGGGCTGCAATCATGGATCCGTTCGGCAATGCAGCGCATACTGCCCTTGCATTTCCGCTCCTGGGGGAGGATGTGCTGATAACAGGAGCAGGCCTGATAGGCAGCATGGCGATAGCCATAGCACGATTTGCAGGGGCACGCCACATTGTGGCCAGTGACCTGAGTGACTACCGGCTTGCCCTGGCTAAAAAGATGGGAGCCACAATGGTAGTAAACCCGAAGAGGGGAGAGAAGATACATGATGTGCTTGAACCGCTGCATATGAAGGGATTCGATGTGGGGCTCGAGATGTCAGGATCACCCATTGCCTTCAGGGAGATGATTGAGAATATGTACAACGGTTCCAATATAGCACTGCTGGGCATCCTCCCCTCCAACTTCGAGGTTCCGTGGAGCGATATAATATTCAAGGCCCTTACCCTCAAGGGGATCTATGGCCGTGAGATGTGGGAGACATGGTACAAGATGCAGATGATGATCATCGGAGGCATCAACCTCGAGCCAATCATCACCCACCGTTTCCATATAGATGACTTCCAGAAGGGATTTGACGTGATGGAAGAGGGAAACTGCGGCAAAGTCATCCTGAACTGGGAGTGAAAGCCAATCCGACTTGACCTTCTGACCTTCAGACATAAGACCTTCAGACTATACAATTCCTGGGTAAAAATTTCCTGACATTACTCATAATTAATAAATTATTTTTACCTTGATGTCATCGAGATTACTCATAAATGACATCTATGACCGATCATCCAACCTACGACGAGTTATCCAGGAATTTCAGCTGGAGCATAGCAGAACAGGAGCTTGAATATAAACCGGGCGGCAGGATCAACATCGGATGGTACTGCAGTGACAGGATCTGCCTTAAAGGAGCTCCGGACAAGATCGCCCTTTATTATGAAGGATTCGGTGGCGTTGAGAAGAAATATACCTTCAATGACATCAGGCTCGCCGGCAATACAATCGGTTCATTCCTCCGCGGACTGGGGATAAATGACGGCGACCGGGTATGCCTCTTTATGGACAGGATACCCGAGCTCTATCTTTCCTTCCTTGGCATACTGAAGATCGGGGCCATTGTACAGCCTCTGTTTTCAGCATTCGGTGACGAATCACTGTTTGTGAGACTTGAAAATGCAGGGACAAGAGCCGTCATCACACAGAAGAAACATCTCTCCAAGGTAAGGAAGATACGTGCACAATTACCTGATCTTGAATATGTCATCATAGTCGACGGAGTAAAAGCCTCAGACCTTGAGAAGGGAGAGGTGCTCTTTAACCTTGAGAAGTCTGAGCCAGTTGAGAATCTTGACGTTCATCCGACCACGGCTGAGTCCCCTTCGGTCCTGCATTATACATCCGGGACAACCGGCCAGCCAAAAGGAGTCAAACATGTTCATTATTCGCTTATCTCCCAGTATCTTACAACAAAATGGGTGCTTGACCTGCGCGACGGTGACATCTACTGGTGTACTGCCGACCCGGGCTGGGTGACCGGTACATCATACGGAATAATAGGCCCCTGGAGTCTTGGAATCACCCAGTGTGTTCTTGACTCGGGCTTCTCAGCCCAGACCTGGTACAGGTTTATTGAGAAGCACCGGGTGACAGTATGGTATTCAGCACCGACAGCGATAAGGTCACTGATGAAGGCCGGCGATGAGATTGTAAAATCATTTGACCTCTCCTCACTCCGTCACCTGGCAAGCGTGGGTGAGCCCCTCAACTCTGAGGCTGTGATATGGTCAGAAAGAGTGTTCGGCAAACCGTTCCTTGATACATTCTGGCAGACAGAAACAGGTTCAATAATGATTACCAACTTCCCTGGCATGAAGGTCAAGCCCGGATCAATGGGACGAACTTTCCCCGGCATAACAGGCACAGTACTTGATCCTGTCACTTATGATCCCATAACCGAGAACGGCAGGGCCGGACTGATAGCCTTTAAACCCGGCTGGCCGTCAATGATGCGGACATACTGGAACAACCCCGAAAAGTACAAGGATAAATTTGTGAACGGCTGGTATCTCTCAGGCGACCGGGCCTCCATCGATAACGAGGACTACTACTGGTTCATCGGCCGTGACGATGATGTCATTAACACCGGGGGGCACCTTGTAAGCCCCTTCGAGGTCGAATCTGCACTCCTTGAACATCCTGCAGTCGGCGAATCGGCCGTGACATCAAAGCCTGATGAGATAAACATGGAGGTCGTGAAGGCATTCATCACCCTGAAGCCAGGCTTTACGCAGAGCCCTGATCTTGAACTTGATATCATGAACTTCATCAGGAAGAAGCTTTCACCCCTGGCAATGCCGCAGGCTGTAGAGTTCATGGATAAACTGCCCAATATATCCACCCTCGAAAATGATTGAAACCATTACCCTGACTAATCCCTGATAATCTTAAAACATCAAACTATGGAAGAAATGACTCTTAACGAAATGAAGGATCTCGTCCTGAAGTATGTCATCAAGGAATACATTGATGATGACGATGTAACAATAACATACGAGACACCTCTCATATCAAGCGGCTATGTCGATTCATTCTCAATGGTGTCACTGCTTGTTTTCCTTGAGAATAAGTTCAAAATCAAGATCCCCCCCTCAAAGGCCACCCCCGAGGCATTTGACAGTGTGAACAGTATTGTGGCGCTGGTAAACCAGTACCTGAAATAACCAAACATACATAGTCATGAGTTACCCTGACAAGATCAAAAATATCTACCTGACACAGCTGGCGGAGATTCAGCATGCCGGTATCTTCAAGGAAGAGAGGTTCATTCACAGCTCACAGTCTGCCGACATTGAGGTTGAGTTCCCTTCAGGCTCAGACCTGAAGAAGGTCATAAACATGTGCGCCAATAATTACCTGGGGCTATCGAGTCACCCGGAGGTGATCAGGGCGGCCCACGAGGGGCTTGACACAAGAGGCTACGGGATGTCTTCAGTCCGTTTCATCTGCGGTACGCAGGACATCCACAAGGAGCTGGAGAGAAGAGTGACTGAATTCCTGGGTACCGAAGACACCATCCTGTTCCCTTCATGCATGGACGCCAACGCGGGTGTCTTCGAGGCTATACTCACCAGCGAGGACATAATGATCTCAGACAGGCTGGTGCATGCCTCCATCATTGACGGCATGAGGCTCTGCAGCGCACAGCACGACACCTTCAAGCACTCATCCATGGAGCACCTTGAAGAGAAGCTTCTGCTCCATGCCGACAAACGGCTGAAGCTTGTCATCACCGACGGCGTCTTCTCCATGGACGGAGATACCGCGAAGCTTGACGAAATGGTCAAACTGTGCGAAAAATATGATGCCATGCTGCTTGTCGATGACTCTCATGCATCAGGATTCATCGGGAAAACAGGAAGGGGAACCCATGAATTCTGCAATGTCTTCGGCAAGATCGACGTCATAACAACCACATTCGGCAAAGCGCTTGGCGGAGCATCAGGAGGATGTGTGTCAGGAAGAAAGGAGATAGTGGAGATGTGCAGGCAGAAAGCCCGTCCATACCTCTTCTCAAATACCATTGCACCGGTTATCGTCTCAGGCGTGCTGAAGGTGTTCGATATCCTTTCTGCAAGCACCGAGCGTCGCGACAAGCTCGAAAAGAACGCGGCATACTGGCGGAAAGGGCTCACAGAGGCCGGCTTCCTGCTTAAGGAGGGTAATACCCCGATAGTCCCCGTTATGCTTTTCAATGCAAAACTGTCACAGGACTTTTCCAGGGATCTGTTTAATGAGGGCATTTATGCCATTGGCTTCTTCTTCCCAGTGGTACCTAACGGACAGGCAAGGATACGCACCCAGATATCTGCGGGTCATGAGATCCACCATCTTGACAAAGCCCTCGGGGCGTTTATCAAAGTGGGGAAGAAATATGGAATTCTTGGCCTCACAAAAGATCAGATTATCGAAAAGTACGGATTGTAACAGGCTTCTTTTTAAAGGTACGGCTTCATTTTTTTTCATCTGATATTGATGATTATCGTCATGGAATAATCGCAGTAAAACGCCATCTTTGCAGTCGTTTTATGTGAAGATCATTCAAAGATGTACGATAATTACAGGGAGCATCTCACTACCCATCTCAGCGAGATCAGGGAGGCAGGCCTCTACAAAAATGAGCGTATAATTGTTTCACCCCAGGGTGCAGAGATCACGCTTGACACCGGGCAGACGGTGCTTAACTTCTGTGCCAACAACTATCTCGGTCTCTCAGCCAACAGGGAGCTCGTCGAGGCGGCGAAGAATGCCCTCGACACCCACGGGTACGGAATGTCGTCGGTGCGCTTCATCTGCGGCACGGGTGACCTCCATAAGGAGCTGGAGCACAAGCTGGCTCAGTTTTTCGGCACCGAGGATACCATACTCTATGCGGCATGCTTTGATGCCAACGGTGGCGTCTTCGAGCCTCTTCTGACAAGCGAGGATGCAATAATAAGCGATTCACTAAACCATGCCTCAATCATTGACGGCGTCAGGCTCTGCAAAGCCCAGAGGTACAGGTATGAGAATGCTGATATGGAAGATCTCGAGACACAGCTGCAGCTTGCACAGGAACAGCGCTTCAGGCTTATAGTCACCGACGGCGTCTTCTCCATGGACGGCAACGTCGCTCCGCTTGACAAAATCTACCAGCTGGCAAACAAATACAATGCTATGGTCATGGTAGATGAGTGCCACTCCGCCGGTGTGGTTGGCGAGACAGGCCGGGGCGTTACAGAACTGTACAATCTCAGGGGAAAAATAGAGATCATCACAGGCACCCTGGGCAAAGCCTTCGGAGGAGCCATCGGCGGGTTCACCACCGGAAAGAAGGAGATTATCGAGATGCTGCGCCAGCGCTCGAGGCCATACCTGTTCTCCAACGCCATCCCTCCCCTCGTTGCCGCTGCAGGAATAAGGATGCTGGAGATGATGACCGGGACCAATGACCTGCAGGACAGGCTTCATCATAACACAAAATACTTCGTGGAGAAGATGCTAAGGGCTGGCTTTGACATAAAGCCAACACAGTCAGCTATATGCGCAGTCATGCTTTATGATGCGAAACTCTCCCAGGAGGTGGCCGCAAGACTTCTCAATGAGGGTATTTACGTAATCGGATTTTATTACCCGGTGGTTCCGAAGGATCAGGCGCGCATCAGGGTGCAGATCTCGGCGGCACACGAGATCGAACACCTTGACAAGGCTGTCAGTGCATTCATCAAAATCGGCAAAGAACTGAAAATCCTGAAGTAGGCCATAATAGCCTGCATAAAAAACATAGAGATAAATTTTGTATGGTTATTTTCTTATTTTTGCATAAGTGAAAACGACAACCATATATACCTGGCGCTGGCGCAGCTCATAAGATGAAGCTGTGATTCACGCCATTATATAATATCATAAGATAATTATCCTAAGAGGCACGCTGATCACAGCGTGCCTTTTGTTTTTAAATAACCCTAATAAAATGAATATGAAAAAGATCACGAAAATTCTGTTAAGCGAGAAGGAGATGCCCCGCCACTGGTATAACATCATGGCAGATATGCCCAACAAGCCATTGCCGCCTCTTCATCCGGCGACAGGCAAACCGGTGGGCCCCGATGACCTGGCACCAATCTTCCCGATGGAACTGATAAAACAGGAGGTCTCCGCGGAGAGATTTATTGACATCCCTGAAGAGGTCATCGATCTGTACAGGACTTACAGGCCCTCCCCGCTTTTCAGGGCAAGAAATCTCGAGAAGGCGCTTGGAACAAAGAGCAGGATCTATTACAAGTACGAGGGAGGAAATTATTCCGGATCGCATAAGGCCAATACCGCTATTCCTCAGGCTTATTATAACAAGAAGGAAGGGGTCAGGAGGATCACCACAGAAACAGGGGCCGGCCAGTGGGGCAGCGCGATGAGCTTTGCATGCAACCACTTCGGACTCGAGCTGCTTGTTTTCATGGTGAGAGTGAGCTATGACCAGAAGCCCGGCCGCAAGCTGCTGATGAACACCTACAACGCCAGGGTGGTGCCATCGCCAAGCACAATGACGGCTGCAGGAAGAAAGGTCCTTGAAGAAGACCCTGCCTCACCGGGAAGCCTTGGCATAGCCATCTCTGAGGCGATGGAGGTGGCAATGCAGGATCCTTATACCAAATACGCCCTCGGCAGCGTGCTGAACCATGTCATACTTCACCAGACCATTATAGGGGAGGAGGCACTTATTCAGATGGCAAAGGCAGATGACTACCCCGATGTTGTACTGGGATGCTTCGGTGGAGGATCAAATTTCTCCGGTATCGCATTCCCCTTCCTTCGTGAGAACCTGCTCAACGGTAAGAAGACAAGACTTGTTACAATTGAGCCGGCTTCATGTCCCAAGCTGACAAAAGGAAAATTCATGTATGACTTTGGCGATCAGTCAGGCATGACGCCTCTTCTTCCGATGTACTCACTGGGGCATAACTTCATCCCTGACAAGATACATGCAGGGGGTCTTCG
>JALOMM010000176.1 GCA_025455535.1 Bacteroidales bacterium
ATACTGTCACTCTTCTGAACATTGAAGTCCGACTCATCGCGGGGGTCAAGGCTGCGTATTATGCGGAAGATCCCCTCCGCCTCGCTGGTAAGAATCTCAAGCGCTGAGGCCTTGTGAGGCATGACACTGATTGTATAGGTGATGTTGGGACGGGAGAAATACTGTCTTGCCGTGGTTATCGGAATAGCGGTAAGAAGGTCACCTCCCATGAAGCTGCTTCCCTTGCTCTTCAGCACTCCGATGACAGTGAGCTTCAGCCCCGGAAGGCTTATCTCCTGCCCCAGCGGGTCAACCCCGGGAAAGAGAAACTTCACAACCTCCTGCCCTACAAGTACAACATGCCTGCTCCCTTCAATATCCTCAGGCGAGAAGTTGCGCCCGGATTCAAGCTCATAACCGGCAATTGTAATGTAATCTTCGTCAGCCCCATATACCTGAATATTAGGATTCGTCTTCTTGTTGCCGTACCTGATAGTGGCCAGGCTGGTTGCGTTGAAACCCACCGACACCCATGCCGGCTCCGTGAACCTCTTCTTGAACTCCATCGCCTCACGGTAAGTAATGTTCGAATGATTCTTTGTCCGGTAGTTCTTGTTGCCAACCACAACCCTCATTGATCGCGACGTGATCGAGAATGAGTTGGCCCCCATCATGGTGAACTGCTCGGTAAGGGTATTCTTCAGACCGTCTATGGCGGTGAGAATGCCGACAAGCGCCATTATGCCGAACGCAATGATGGCCATCGTGAGAGCTGCCCTCAACCTGTTTGAACTTATTGCCTTAAAGGCAACCCGTATATTCTCAGTAATAAGTGTAATCCTTTTCAACCTCTCTCCTCCGGCATAGATTAAGGAACCAAGATACACCTTTTCTTCCATTATTTTTGTTGCCGTGACAAAAATGAAACTTTCCTGATTATTTTTTAAAGAATTAGTTGTATATTTAATTATTTAGTTGTATATTTGTGGTTATTAAAAGATAATGAAATGGATATAAAGGAGCTGACAAAGGCCGAGGAAGAGGTGATGCAGATACTCTGGAGACTGAAAAAAGCCTTTATAAAGGATATCCTCGGGAAATTTGATGAGCCAAGGCCTGCATATTCGACCGTAAGCACCATAATAAGGATACTGCAGGACAAAGGATTTGTCAATTACAAGGTTTACGGGAGGACCTACCAGTACTTTCCGGTCATATCAAAGGATGATTACCGAAAGTCACAGATGAGCAGTTTTGTGAAGGACTACTTCTCAAACTCATACCAGAAGATGGTGAGTTTCTTTGCCCGTGAAGATTCCATAACCGTAAAGGAGATGGAGGAGATCATGGCGATGATGAAAAATGAGAACCGTGATAAAAAGAGGAAATGATGAACGGAATTTTGGTTTATGCAGTTGAGAGCAGCATCTGCCTGACCCTGCTCTGGGCCTTTCATGAGATAGCCCTCAGACGCGATACCCGTCACAGGAGGAACAGGTACTACCTCCTGGGGTCGATGCTCTTTTCGATTGTGGTGCCACTGCTGAACATACGGATAGATGCACCCGGCACCGTGTTGCATACGGGCGGACTGGTCTCCTTCCTGCTGCCTGAGATGGTTGTCAATCCTTCAGGATCGCAGCAGTACGCAGGCATACTTACCGGCCTGCTTCCATGGATATATACCGGTGGTGTAATTATTTCCGCGGGTTCCGTTATTGCAGGCATCGCGGGATTGATAAAGCTTACCCTTAGCGGGAAGAGGAACGGAAGGGTGATAGTCTTCGACTCTGACAGTCCCGTCTGTTTTTCAGCGTTCGGCTACGTCTTCATCAGCAGCTCAGTCTCCGATGGCGATGCCGGGCGTATGATAAACCACGAAATGAAGCATATCGGGCTCGGGCATCACACCGATCTGCTGATGGCCGGACTCATTACAACAGTACAGTGGTTCAATCCGGCAGCCTACCTGCTGCGCAGATCGCTTCAGTCTGTGCATGAATATGAAGCTGACAGTGAATGTATTACGGACGGCGAAGATCTGGTTTCATACCAGGAACTGCTGCTTACCTATGTCTTCCGAAGCCCTGCTCCGGTACTATCAAATACCTTTTCAAAAAGATCACTCCTTAAAAACCGAATAATCATGATGACAAAGAAAAGAACGGGAGGCAGCGCTTCCCTCAAGATGATCCTGGCAATTCCGCTTGCCATGGTGATGGTACTGCTGTTTTCGTGCAAAGACCGCAGCGACGCACAGAAAGAAACAGACGCGGTGACAGAAAAGACAGCACCCGCCGCTGAGGAATATGTGGCACCTGACGAGGTGTTTATGGTTGTTGAAAAGATGCCCGTCTTCCGGAATGATACCACCTATTCTGCACTGGGACAGTGGATAGGTGAGAATGTAAAATACCCCGCCGAGGCAGCCAAAAAGGGGATACAGGGCAGAGTATTTGTCAGGTTCACCATTGATTATAAGGGTAATGTTAAAGATCCGGAGGTTGTAAGGAGTGTCGACCCGCTTCTTGACAGCGCCGCCCTTGACGTGATCGCCAGGTGCCCTCAATGGAGCCCTGGAATTCAGGGAGGCAAACAGGTAAATGTCAGCATGACCGTGCCGATAAGCTTCGCGCTGAACTGATTTTTACAGATTGGAGAAAAGAGGCCCCGTGCCTCTTTTCTTTCACATTATCATTTTTGTACATTTGCCCGTATGCAAACGGGCATTTTTTCTTTTGAAAAGAGGATCGCAGCTTTCGCGGCACTGGGACAGGTGATGCGCGACGGAGCTGCAGGCGTGACTGCAGGCAATGCCGGACGCTTCGCAGGGCTAATAGATACCCTTCACCTTTCAAATCCCTGGTTCACACCTGACAACGTAAGGCGCGCCGTATCAGCCATCGGCAACAATCTTACCCATGAGAACCTGTCCCGGTGGCTCTCAGCCTACCCGGAGACAGGCAGCGAAAAGAGACCTCTGACAATAGGGGTGGTCATGGCAGGCAATTTACCGATGGTAGGCTTCCACGATCTGCTGTGCGTGCTGATAACCGGCAACAGGCTCCATGCAAGACTGAGCACGAGGGATGAGCTGCTCATGAAGACCGTGATTGAGACGCTGATATCCATCGAACCGGCCTTTGAAACGGTGACGGTGGTTACCACTGACAGCCTTAAGGATTTTGACATGGTGATAGCCACCGGCAGCAACAACAGCTCAAGGTATTTTGAATACTATTTCAGGAACATCCCGTCCATAATACGCCGTAACCGGAACAGCCTGGCCATTATTGAAGGAACGGAGACAGCTGAGGAGCTTGAGCTTCTGGGTGACGATATATTCTCTTACTTCGGACTGGGATGCCGCAATGTCTCCAAACTTTACCTTCCGGAAGGATATGATATAACACACCTGGTATCGCACTGGGACTCATGGGTGAGACTGCGGGAACATCATAAATATGGGGTCAACTATGACCACAGCAAGGCAGTGATGATTGTCAACAGGGAACCTTTTACCGACACCGGCTTCTCTCTCCTTCGTAATGACATGTCACTCACACCCCCGATGGCAGTGGTAAACTATGAATTCTATAATGATATAGGTAACGTCGAGCGCGCCCTCGAATCTCAGAAAAACCTTATTCAGTGCGTGACAGGTCACGGCCGTATCCCTTTCGGGAAGTCGCAAAAGCCCGATTTATGGGATTATGCAGATAACATTGACACAATTGATTTCATTTTAAAAAAAAATACCCGCGGGTGAACGTATTTTAAAAAATATTAAATTGCACCGTTCGAAACATTGAGAAGCATGGTATACAGGTTTGTGGTATTATCTGATGAGGATGAAGCTTTTGTGAGGGAGTTTGAGTTTCTCGAAAGTCATAGTCTGCTTGACTTTCACAATGCCATTCAGGAGGAGCTCGAGTTTGACAGGTCTCAGATAGCCTCTTTTTACATGGCAACCGACAGCTGGGAGAAAGAGGAGGAGTTCACACTCTTTGATATGGGGGCAGGTTCTTCAACAATGGAAAATGCCATCCTTGAAGATGTCATCTTCCGCAAGAACCAGAAACTGCTGTATGTATTCGACTTCTTCAATGACAGGGCGCTGTTTATAGAATATGTGGGCGAGAGCAAGGAGATTGATGAAAGGGAATACCCTCTCTGCACAAACTCCAAGGGGCTCCCCCCGAAACAGGTCACCTTCGGGGGCGTATCGCGCAAAAAGTACAACAACCTGATTGTTACCGACGATGAAGAGGAAGAGGTAGTTGACGATGAGATCTTTTTTGACTCTGAAGACAACGAAACCCTGGGTGAATTTGACAGCATCGAAAATGCAGAGGAAGAGGAATAATAA
>JALOMM010000177.1 GCA_025455535.1 Bacteroidales bacterium
GCTTGATAACCTGAATATCTCCGGGAAGAAATGATAGATCTCATTACGGTCGAAGTCTATCACTCCGAAGCCTCTTATTCCGGGAGTGTCTATGACAAACCCCCCTCCCGGCAGCGGGTGCATCTCAGGGAAGGTTGTCACATGCTTTCCCTGCTCATGAAATTCTGATATATCCTCTGTCTTGAGAGAGAGCGCCGGGTTCAGCCTGTTCAGCAAAGAGCTCTTTCCCACTCCCGAATTGCCCGAGATAAGGGTTACCTTTCCCTTAAGTGCCTCTTCTATCTGGTCAATGTTTTTATCCTGCGTCACGGAAATAATGTACCCCGGATAGCCCACTTTCTCATAAACACTCTTAACTCTCAGGGCGTCAGCCATCTCATCTGTTCCGTAAAGGTCTGATTTATTTATTACCAGGCTGACCGGGATTCTGTAAGCTTCTGCTGATGCCAGGAACCTGTCTATGAACTCGACGGGGGTGGAGGGCATCCTGATTGTAACCATAAGAAATGCCTGGTCAATGTTCGCGGCTATTATCTGGGACTCTTTTGAAAGATTTGATGCTCTGCGTATTATATAGTTGCGCCGCGGTGTAAGTGCGCATATAACACCGTCATGTTCATCAATTGTCACACGGTCGCCCACGGCAACAGGATTTGTGGTACGGATGCCCCTGATCCTGAACCGCCCCTTAATCGAACACTCATGAACAGTGCCGGAATCATCAAGTACCCTGTAGCGGCTTCCTGTCGACTTGATAACTGTTCCCTGTCTCAAATACCTCACATTTAGGACAAAAATAAAAAAAGTGATGTCAGAAATGCCCTGACACCACCTCTTTTCCTATACTTATCCGTTTTTTTCAATACTCCGCAGCCATAAGGAAGAATGGCTTCATCTCAAAATTTGAATAGTAGGGCCTTAGCCTTTCAGTGTTGTAGTACTCGGAGACCTTGACGACCTTCTTTGATGAGGTGACTACATCTATCGGAACATTATCATAACGTCCGTTCTTGAGAACGACGACGCGTCCGTGTATTCCCTTCATTATCAGGTCAAGAGCCAGGTTGCCATATGCCATCGGCACTATTGAGTCCACAGCATCGGGGTCACCTCCCCTGACCATATAGCCAAGCTTCTGGGTAATGACATTGATAGTCCGTCCCTTGTTGAATTTTGCTGAGAGGTCCTTCAGCTCGGATGATACGACGTCACCTATCCCTCCGAGCTTTGCATGACCGTAAGCGTCACGCTCGGCATTCTCAAACACCATTTCACCCCCTCTGAACATTGCTCCTTCCGAGATAAGAACGGTTGCGTACTTGCTGGGATTAAGGTTACGGTCTTCAACAAGGAGTTTGGCAAGTTGCTCTATATCAAACTTATATTCAGGGATGACGCATCTGTTTGCAGCGCCGGCCATTGTAGGAAGCATGGCTGTAAACCCGGCGTATCTTCCGAAGACCTCAAGAACAAGCAGCCTCTCGTGAGAGCCGGCAGATGTGCGAAGGCTGTTCGTCATCTGAATGGTACGTGTTACGCAGGTGCTGAATCCAATACAGTAATCAGTGCCCGGAACATCATTATCCATTGTCTTGGGAATGGCAACCACCTTCACTCCCTGCTTGTAGAGATGGACACCGTAGCTCAGAGTGTCGTCACCCCCTATTGGTATCAGGTAGTCAATACCCAGCCACTCGAGGTTCTTAATCACCTCGGGAGTAAGGTCATTCATGTCATTCTTGTACGTATCCCTGAGATGCTCAGGAACTGATGCTTTCGGGACATGACTGGGCCTGGTCCTTGATGTGTGGAGAAACGTGCCGCCGGTTCTGCCGGATTTGTTTACGATATCATCTGTAAGAAGCTGAAAACAGTCGCTGTTATCAACTTTCGGATCTCTGATAATCTCGGTGACACCGGCCCATCCCCTTCGAAGACCGATGACCTTGTAGCCTTCCCTGTTTGCCCTGATGGTGACTGCCCTGATTGCCGGATTAAGACCCGGCACATCACCGCCGCCAGTAAGGATCCCGATCACTCCCTTGATTTTCTTCTGATTTGCCATTTTGCGTTACTGTTTGTGAGGTTTAAATGCAGGCGGTAAAAGTAGAACATTTCAAAATCATATCAAAAGAAGACTCAACGGCTCCTTAATTTTTTAATATTTTTGAAGAAAAAGGAATGGAAAAGAAAGAGGCTGCCCTACGCTATTTTCGGGCCGGGTATAATTGCGCACAGTCGGTGGTCCTTGCCTGCGCCGGAGAGAGAGAGGATCTCACCAGGGCAGCTGCAGCATTTGGCGGAGGAATGGGAAGACTGCAGAAAACCTGCGGTGCAGTTACAGGGGCTTATATCTGCTTCGGAGTTGACCGGGCTTCACCCGGATTACCGGACGAGGAGGATAAGCTGAGGGTCTATGAAAGGGTCAGAAGCTTCAACAGGTTGTTCAGGGAAAGGAATGGGACAGACATCTGTTCAGAGCTGCTGGGCGAGGACCTGAACACCGATGAAGGAAGAGCCAGGATAAAAGAACTGCGTCTTACCGAAAAGGTTTGTGAGAAGTGCATCACGGATGCCATAGAGATAATTGAAGGTCTGGGTTAAATTATGCAAAGGGTTGTGATCACAGGCGCCGGCGGACTTGTCGGCACAAGACTGAGCGAGATGCTCCCGGATGAGGGTTATGATGTTGTTCACCTTACCCGCAGCAGGAAAAAAGGTGACAAATACAAATCATTCATGTGGGACCCGGAGGCGGGCATCTGTGATGCAGATGCTTTCAATGCGGGCGATATTATAATTCATCTTGCCGGTGCCAATATCGGAGAAAAGCGATGGAGCCCCGCACGAAAGCGGGAGATTCTTGACAGCCGGATTAAAACGGCAGGGCTTCTCTCTGCCTCAACCGTTGGGAAGGGTATTTTTCCATCGGCCTTTATCTCTGCTTCAGCAACAGGGATTTATGGCTCAGTCATCTCACAGAGGATATTTACGGAGAGTGATCCCCCGGCTGCCGATTTTCTTGGTGAAACGTGCCGTGTTTGGGAGGCGTCCGCTGATCCGTTCGAAGCAGCAGACGTCAGGACCGTTAAGGTAAGAACCTCTGTAGTGCTAGCCCCCCGGGGGTCAGCGCTGTCTAAGCTCAGAGCCCCTGCGGCGGCAGGACTGATCATAAGATTTGCTCCGGGCAACCAGTTCTTCCCATGGATACACATTGATGACCTGTGCATGGTCTACATGAAGGCTGTCACTGATGCCGGAATGGCAGGTGCTTACAATGCAGTCTCACCTGAGCATATTACGCATGACATGCTTATGAGGGAGATTGCGAAACAGAAACGCCTTCCGGTGTTTCTTCCCCGCATACCGGAGTGGCTTGCCCGGGGGATTCTCGGGGAGATGTCCGTGGTCATCACCACCGGCAGCCGTGTCTCAAGTGACAGGCTTATCCTTTCAGGGTTTGAATTCAGGTATCCTGATATCAGGTCAGCCCTGAAAGCCTGCTGATGAACTTACCCTTCTGCCAGTGAGAGTCAGGAGGAGAGATATGATCATCTGATGATAAAATCCATCCCCTCAAGCTTTCCTGCACGGGTGGTGAGCACCGAGGCCCTCCCTTTGACTTCCGCATTGTCGAAGACCCTGATGGTGAATGTCGCCTCATTCACTGCACCACCGTCGGTATAGCCTGTTTTAACTGAGATATAGTCAGCCCTTCCTGCCTCCTCGTCATACATCATCATCCCTTCGCGCTGGCGCACGGCAGGCTTCGGATCAAGAACCCTGAATGAGGCTTTTTCTCCGCCGGGTTTGTCAAGAGTGATCCGCACCTCATCAGGCCTTACTATCTTCACGAGATGAGCCTGCTTTAGCGCTGTGGGAAGCTTGCCGGTGTTTCTGTATCTTATTGTCAACTCGTAATCGACAGAATCGCCCTTGTGTTTCTTTATCCTCCTGACCTCTGTGTCCTCCCACCGTATCAATGGCAGGTGTTTTGTCATTTCGAGATTGAAGAGTGCCTGTTTGGAGGCCCACTCCTCAAGATGGGCTGCCGGGGCGTTCTGGCTGAAGAATTTCGGATCGAAACCGCCAACCTCGACGCTGTCAAGCGAAGGATGTCTGATTGTCTTCCACTCTATAAATCCCAGCCCGCTGTTCTCGAGATCATCCCATGCAAGGTTGTCTGTCTGGTCGATGTCGCCGTCACCGTCATAATCCCTGAACCTGCCTCCGTTCCACAGTTCATCGCCATACCATATCGCTCCGAAGTACCAGTAACCGAAGTCAGGGCCGTGACCGAACAGAGG
>JALOMM010000178.1 GCA_025455535.1 Bacteroidales bacterium
CAGGCGGAATGGTAACAGATACACGCAGTGTAACCAACGTCAGATTATTGCTGAGCGCAATTTACCGGTTTTAAATAGTTACCGAGTGAAAATCATTACCAGCCTTAAGCAACAGGTTGTTGATCTCATCAATTGCCTGTGCGGCTGAATGGCGCAGGTGGCTCTCTCTGAAGAGAAAATCCGGATAGTTGTCAGGCTCATCACCTCTTTCAATACATGAAGCCTGGTGGAGCAGCCGTATTGATGCAAGGTCTTTCCATGCCCTGAGGGTATTGAGCAGCAGCTTCCCGTCGATATGTTTACCCCTGTGCAGATCCAGTATCCTGTCGAGTGTCGGGAGGCTGTCCAGTCCGTGTTTAAGTGCATAGAGCCGTATTATGCCTGTAAGAGGCATAAGAATCCTTTTTATATCTGTCTTCTCTTCAGCGAGCATTGATTGTGACGGAGCGAACTGTTTCCAGGCCAGTGACATATGATAAAAATAAATGTCGTTGGTCCTGAGGCTCCTTTTCACCCAGTCGCGCAGTTCCTCACATAGAGATGCATCACCGTAGCAGAACCTGAAATCGAAAAAGATACTGACATCAAGCAGTTCTGATGGGCCGGGTGTCCTTATCCAATCTGAGAAGTAGTTTTTCCATGTGTCGACCGGCTGGCACCACTTTGGATTTCCTGCCATGTTATCGCCTTTACAGAGGTGGTAGCCTGCGGCAGCGAGCATGGTATTGACTTTTTTCCCGAGTGACAGAAAGTACTTATTGACCTGATCAGGATCCTTCCCCGGGTGGTTTTCCAGGATGAAAGCATTATCCTGGTCTGTCAGGAGGCTTTGTTCCATCCTGCCGGCGCTTCCTGTCTGAATAAATGCAAACCGGCATGGGGGAGGACCTGCCTCCTCGATGCATATCTCAAGGACTCTTCTGCAAATTTCATCGGCGGTGGATGAAAGGTGCAGAGAGACCGACCATGGGTCAGCATGGCCGAGGAGCATTGCGATGGCTGTTTTACGGCTGTTGAGGAAGCATGTTTTCAACGCACCGGGAGAGCCGGCTCTGGCAATGTCAGCTTGAATCAGACGGGGGATAAGGCAATATGCGTGAACAAGCTCCCTGAGCGTGACTACCCCGGCAACCCTGTTTTCTGTTGCAGTTACCAGCAGGCACACCACATCCCTGTTTTTCATCCTTCCGAAGGCTTCCTCCAGCGGAGCAGTATCTTTAATGAAGGCCGGGGGTGATTGCATGAGCCTGTAGGCTTCTGTCTCCGGGGAGGCTCCCTCGGATAGCCTGAAGCCGATCATTCCCGAATCGATGACACCCATTGGCATTCCTGACTTATTAACCACCGTGACAACAGAGATGTCATTTTCTTCCATTAATGTCAAAATTCGGGATACCGGAGTGTTTTCACTGCATTCGGCATGCGGTCTCATGTAAACTGAGACAGGGGCTGCCATCATCAGTGAACCGGCAAAGTCGGCAGTGCCGGCTACCAGCATCTCATGGCCGAATGACGCTACCGAAAGCGGTTCGATAGTCCCTTCGCACCATATTTCCTCTGCGCCGGACTCAACGATGATTATGCTTAACAATGCCCTGATCTCGCTTCCGCTATTTTTCCTGATCAGAACTTCCCTGCCATAAATATTCTCCCTTTCAGCCAGCGAATGCCTGAACTCCATCAATTGAACAGGGTCTGCAAACAGCGATTCAACCGTATGATGCTTCAGCTCCTGCAGGTCATGAAACCCGAGCAGATCGAGGACAGGTTTTGTGGCGTCAGTAAACCTTGACTTCTTCCCGTATGTAATTCGGAAGAATCCTGTCGTAATATAATTGAGAAGCGGATCAGGCGGAGGCATGTCGGGATGTGAGGATAGGCTCTTCACAGGGCGGATCACCACCATTACCGCCTTGTTATCACCCAGCATTATTCCCGAGAGGTCAGCATGTGAATTGATGATGGTTCCGTTCCTGATCTTAAGCTGGCACTCGAGATAAAGCCGTGTGCTCAGTTCGTCAAAGAGTGCCTCCGGATCATCTGTGACTGCAATCTCCTGTGAGCCTATTACATCTGTTATCTTAAGCTGCTGGAGCTCTTCCTCCGTATATTTTATCCATGAGAGCAGTGTCTTATTGGCCTGCAATCCCCGGCGTGACCAGATAACAACTCCTTCAGATGCAGCTTCGGCAAGAGTCCTGTAAAGCTCCCTTGACTTTCGCAGTTCTTCTTCAGCGCTGCTTCTCTTTATTTCCAGCTTATGGCTCTGCCGTGAGATGGCAAGAAGAAGCGCGAGTATAACGATGCCAAATACACCGGAGATCAGAAGGGCCCTCATCTCCATCCTCCGTATTTCAGTCCTGACATCCTCTATATATATTCCGGTTCCCACTACCCATTGCCAGGGTTCGAAGAGTCTGACATACGAGAGTTTAGGCACAATGCGTGCAGAGTCGTCATTCCACTGCCACATATAATCAACATAGCTCTCTCCTCCCTGTGATACTGCCCTGACAAACTCAACAAATATGGCCTTGCCCATTGAGTCGCGAAAGTCTGTAAGATCTTTTCCGTTCAGATCAGGCCTGTAGGGATGGGCTATCATTCGCGGATACATGTCTGTGATCCAGAAATAGTCCTTCAGGTCTTCTCCGTACCTGATGGCATTTATGGCTGACTTCGCTTCTGCCCTTGCGGCAAGGCTGTCGAGGAGTCCGTCAGTCTCCATTGTATGATAGTGTTCCAGGAGGCTGTACACCGAGGAGGTCATCTCATGAATCAGATTCCGCTTGCGGTCCATCATGACTCTCTCAAAAGCAGGGATAAGGTAAAGAAAGATCATGCCGGCAAAGAGGATGAAGGCCAGCAAAGCCGGGAGGTCAATCTTCAGAAGGAATCGTCTTTTTAACCTGGTTGGCATATTGTTCATCTAGTTGTCTTATATCATTTTTTCATGAAACAGGCGGAGCATCCTTGTTTCAGAATCAATCACCGAAAAAGCAGTCCTTCCTTTTCCTCCGGTGACCGGAGGCAACAAAATCATTGTCATGTCATCTCCCAGGTGGATTGTGTCGTTCGGAACGGAATGGATTGCCCTGACGAAGGAAAATGATCCGCGGTTTGAGAAATAGGCATGCGATTTATGTGAATGGCCTGACAATGAAAACTTTACATTATGTGTATCCATAAATCTCCAGAGATCGTCCAAATGGTGTTTTCTCTCAACATGCCGGGTGGTTGACCCGGTAAGATCGGGGAAGATATAGTGTGAAAAAAGCATTTTCAACCCGTTTAAGGAAACAATTTCATACTCAGGGATAGAGTTCAGGTATTCCTTCTGTTCTTCACCAAGGTCATTGGGATCCTCACTGTCGAATGACCACACCCGTCCGGCCGATATATTTCTTCTTTCTGCCGGAGATAAGCTGAACCACGTTTCAGGGTAGACAAATCCGTTGGACCAGGCGGGATACCTCCGGGAAGCGAAGAGATCGTGGTTACCCGGGACAACCCACCGGCAGCTGGCTCTGACCATATCGACACACCGTCTGGCACTCCTTGTGAAATGATAGTTATAGAACCTGCTGTCATAACCGGCGATGTCACCCAGGCATGCCAGTTCGTCACACCTGGTCGAGTCGGCCAGCCTCAGGACCCGCTCAAGCATGGTCACATTCTCATGGATATCAGTTATTATTCCGATTTTCATGCGGCATGAACAGGGTTGAAGTGCAGGCTCATTTTCTTACGACCGTTGTCTGAACTGAATAACAAGGAAAGAGAGACCTGAGCATAAGACTAATGTTAAGATTATTGCCCAGTAATTTACTTGGCGCGCTTTTGCAAACATAATGTAGTCTGAGGTCAGAAAGTGGTTCCCGGTGACGGGCCACGCCAGTTCACCTCCGGGTGTAAGATATCCGTTTGTTGCAATAACCTTCGCAGGCATGGCTATCTGAAGAGTATAGTCATCAAAGAACAGCGAGGGGTTATACCTCTCCATTACAATACTCTGTGCAGTGTCAAGTTCGGCACTGAACCGGTTGCATATCTCCTCCCCCAGGATGGGTATGCAATTGTGCGACATGTTGCCGTTAGGTCCGAGGATCTCGTAAAACTCATTCTCATGCAATCTTAGAATATCAGTTGTAAGTGAATCTTTTCCCGAGGCTTCAGCCAGCCTTCCCGCCTCCTCTATCCAGTCTGATATGATTGATTCTATTGTCCACTTTCAGCCCGCCATAAAGAGTGCTGTCGGGGCCGGTAAGTTTTTCGGCCATTATCTTCCTCGGGAGCATCATAAAATCAATCTCTTCCCCGGTAAGGTAGTCCTCTTTCGGGTATCCGTAGAGCATGGTTTTGCCGCATTTTTCCGAAAAATAAAAAGTTGTTGTGAACCATTTGAACTCGCGTCTGAATGTTGCTGCGCGGGGCACTCCCCTGTTTGACCCGCTGTCTGACAGGTATGATTCGTTTATTTCATCAACGCTCCCGAATAGTTTCTCGGCAGTAACAAACCAGGTGGTGTCACCTTCAGGAGATATGCTTATGGAGTCTGTCCTTGTCCATGTGGAATCGACAGGCACTCTCATTACCTTCCGGCCGAAGTTGTCTTCTGTATTCTGCATCTCGACCCTCCTGAGGATAGTGCCGTCGCGATTGACGAAATCAGTTACTGTTGTTTCGGGCCCATTACAGGAGACGATAAACAACAAAGGGAGCAATAGGGACAGTTTCTTTTTCATTTCTGCGGCTTTTGGTTGCTTCCTGATTGATTATATCAGGCAATTTACACAGATTTTACAGATAAGCGGATGGCTGATTTGTATAATTATTAAAGAATCAGTTTCTTAGTCTTATCAATACCCAACGGATCAGGATGGATCAGGACTTTTCAGAATATTGCGGTGAAGGAACTGAGTATAAGGCTGAATACGCGGCTCTCCCGACAGGAGTCTCACTTCTCGTCATCACCTTCACGCCGCAGGCAGTCAGCAGATCAAAGACAATAGTTTTCATTCCCGGCCTTGCCTCTGTGATAGACAACTTCAGGGAGACTGTCATCGAGCTGGGGCTGCACCATAAGATAGTTTATATTGAAACCAGGGAAAA
>JALOMM010000016.1 GCA_025455535.1 Bacteroidales bacterium
GACAGTAATTTTGACGTGGGCGATGATGCAATATGCATCAAATCAGGCAAGAATGCCGACGGACGCAAGAGAGGCAAACCCACCGAGAACCTGATCATCAGGAACTGTATCGTCTATCACGGCCACGGAGGGGTGACGATAGGCAGCGAGATGTCAGGAGGGGTAAGGAACATGTCCGTGGCTGAATGTACCTTCATGGGAACGGACGTGGGACTGCGTTTCAAGAGCAACCGCGGAAGGGGAGGTGTTGTCGAGAACATATGGTTCCGCGACATACGGATGACGAACATCCCCACCCAGGCAGTGTCGTTCAACCTCTATTACGGGGGCCTCTCGGTCTCGGACATGCTGGCCGAAGGAAAAAACGTCGAGACGACAACGGGTGAGCTGCCCCCGGTGACAGAGGAGACACCCCACTTCAGGAATATCACCATCAGGAACCTGACATGCCGTGGTGCACTCCAGGCGATTTACCTGCAGGGGCTCCCTGAACTCAATCTTGAGAATGTCACTCTTGAAAATATCGATATACAGTCAGAAAGCGGAATGGTTTGTATTGACGCAAGCAATATAACCATCAAGAACATGCGCCTTACCACCGGCACCATTCCCCTTATCCGCATCCTGAACAGCAGCAGCGTCGACATCCGGGGGATGAGTGTAAATGAGATAAATGACACTATCTTTGAAGTCACAGGCGACAAATCCCGCAAGATCAGGATCGAGGCTATCACCCCTGACGGGACTGCTCATGTAAAGACGATCGAATGAGAAAACTGGCATTTGCCTTGCTCTTCATTGCCACGGCCCTGCAGGCCCAGCTGCCTGCATTTCCGGGCGCAGAGGGCTTCGGCCGTTATACCTCGGGAGGAAGAGGCGGTGATGTTTATATAGTAACAAACCTGCAAGATTCTGTTACCAAACCTCCCGAAGGCTCGTTGAGGTGGGCACTTAACAAGTCCGGCCCCAGGACAATAGTGTTTGCTGTGTCAGGCACAATTGAGCTAAAGCGGGGCCTTGACATAACAAAGGGTGACGTCACCATTGCAGGCCAGACGGCACCTGGCGACGGGATCTGCATCAGAAACCATACTGTCTCGGTCGAAGCTGACAATGTCATCATAAGGTATATCAGGTTCAGGTGCGGCATAAGCGCCGGAGCCGGAGATCCCTCTGATGCCATTACCGGGATAGGCAACAGAAATATTATCATTGACCACTGCTCAATGAGCTGGTCAGTCGATGAGGCGGCTTCATTTTATGACAATGAGAATTTTACCATGCAGTGGTGCATTGTATCCGAGAGCCTGTATGATGCAGGCCACCCGAAGGGAGAGCATGGCTACGGAGGTATATGGGGAGGTGCCGGGGCCTCGTTTCATCATAACCTGCTGGCAAGCCACACGAGTCGCAACCCTCGTTTCTGTGGTGCAAGATACCATCCTGAGACACGCGAGACGGAGATCGTTGACTTCAGAAATAACGTCATCTTCAACTGGGGATTCAACAGCTCATACGGCGGAGAGATGGGCCAGCAGAACATGATTAACAATTATTACAAGTCCGGCCCGGCAACAAGAAAGCAGGTCCGCCACCGCATCGTCGAGCCCTCCGACTCGCTTGGAAAATGGTACATCAGCGGCAACCATGTGGAGGGAAGCAGGGAGGTTACAGCTGACAACTGGAACGGTGGAGTTCAGGGCGACTTTGCGCTGTCAGCCGATATAAGGTCAGAGCTACCCTTCCCTTTCTCTCCCGTGAATACAGACAAGGCAAAACGGGCATATAAACTCGTCATGAAAAACTCCGGTGCTATTCTTCCGAAACGTGACAGTTATGATGAACGGATCATCGGCGAGGTCATCTCAGGCGAGTGCCCTTACGGAGATTCTTACGGAGCGGGCACAGGTATCATCGATTCGCAGGAGAGCGTCGGAGGATGGCCTGAGCTGATGACTTACAATGTACTTCCCGACATCGACAGGGACGGAATGGCTGATTCATGGGAGAGAAAGAAGGGGCTTGACCCTGCCAATCCGGATGACAGAAACAAGACCGGCCGTTCAGGCTATACAATGCTCGAGGAATATATTAACTCAATCAGGTGACCTCAACAGTGAAACTCCTTATAACCCTGTGGATCTCTGTGGTTAAAAAAACATCCTTGTGGCTATTCCTGATCCTCTCTCTTTCATGGCATGCCGGCATGGCTCAGGTTCTTCCGGGATTTAAGCCATCGGACATATTCGATGAGCAGCAGATGGTCATCGAGGATTCGCCACCCGGAACACGCATCCTGATCAATGCCCCGCTTACCGGATTCGGCGACGGTGACCGCGTGCTGCTGATACTCTATGCCCTGCCAAACGGCAACACCATTGAACAGACATTTGGCAAGAGGCTTCATGAGGGAGACGACTGGCACTTCGATATCCAGCACATTGGGGCACAGACCAGGTTCCTGAGGAGGGTGATCAGTGACCGCACACTGGTAGTGGCATATGTTGAGAACGACCTGAAAAGCTGGCCGGCATGGAAGGCGGCGACGCCTGACTACCGCGATCAGGTGAACAGCATCGTTGTTGACCTGAAGGAAATTTTTGCAGGGTGGCAGCCGGAGATAGTCCTTAACGGCCACAGCGGGGGCGGCAGATTTATCTTCAGTTACCTCGATGTGAATGATGACATTCCCTCAGATGTGGTTAGGATAGCCTTCCTTGACAGCAACTACGGTTATGAAGACACCGTCTACGGGCCGAAGATTGAAAGGTGGTTTAAGTCAGACAATGGGAGGTATCTCTGCACACTGGCATACAATGACAGTGTGGTGATATACAACGGCAAGCCTCTGGTCTCACCCACGGGAGGCACATGGTACCGCAGCCGGATGATGAAGAAATATCTTGCCGGCTCGTTCAGGCTGAAGGAGCGGCAGCGCGACTCGCTCACATGGGTTACGTCGCGAGACAGAAGAATTGAATTCATATTTAAACCAAATCCGGAGGGGAAGATATACCACACCCGTCAGGTCGAATACAACGGATTCATTCACAGCATGCTGAGTGGCACCAGGCATGAGCAGAAGGGGTACAGGTATTTCGGTGAGAGGGCATATTCTGACTTTGTCGCTGATACCGTTGCCTTGCCTGTCCGCAGGCTCAACATACCTGTGCGTGATCCGTCGGCAGAGACCGGTAAGCCATTCATGAGGCGGATCAGCGATCTGCCGCCCGCTGAGCGTGAGGAAGAGATATTCAAAGCAGTTTCCTCCGGTAACATCCCTGATTTCCTGAGGCATACGGTCACACTGAAGGGTGAGTTTGAGGATCTTGAAGGGGTGAGACACATGATTGAATATGAGGTCATGCCTGACTATCTGGCAGCAGGAAGTGATGAAGATTACTGCCGCATACCCATGAATCCGCGTACAGCACAAAAGATTGCGGATCTCTTTGGCGCTTCCCTGCTGACGGCGAAGCTCAGTGATCATATATACGCTATGGCTGAGGTGAAACTTGCACCGTTCAATTACGTTCCAGTGGGCAAAGCCAATGAGCTGGTGACTAAGTTTGCGGAGCACAACGCACAGATAGAAAAGCAGATGGCAGAGGCAGGAGGGAGGAACGGGCAGCTGGTGGCGGGCATCAAGAAGGATGTTATCATCTCGTCACGCATTGCGGAGCGCAGTGACAGGGTTGTGATATACGGCTGGCACAAGACTGACGGTAATTCCATCCAGCCCGTTTACAGCGGGCATGTCTGGTGGTATGTCGACTATTCGCACGGCATCAGGTTCATGAATGACCAGGTGCTTGTTGATGGCCGGCCCCGCCTGGTGTCGGAGCTGCTGAAAGACCCGGTGCTGTTCCGTTTGTTCAGCAATGAGGCTGTCCCGATGTCAGAGCCCTTCTATCCAGTGCCCTGAGCCCTGCACCCTGCGCCCTGCGCTCTGCGCCTTGCGCCCCTTGCTCCCCGCTTACTGCCGCACCCATCCCGGTCCCCTGACAACCCGTCCCGGTGTGGCGCCGGTATGCTCGCCGTCGAGCAGCACCTGCACGCCGTTGACGAAGACGTGACTCATGCCGGTGGAGTACTGGTGAGGCTTGTCAAAGCTAGAGTGATCCAGCACCTTCTCGGGATCGAATATCACTATGTCGGCGTAGAACCCCGGCGTCAGCAGTCCCCGTTTTTCGATCCTCAGGTTACCTGCCGGGAAGGAGGTGAGCCTTCTGACCGCCTCCTCGAGCGGGATCACCTTCTCATCCCTGACATACTTGCCTAGCAGCCTGGCGAAGTTACCGTATGCCCGGGGGTGAGTGTTCGACTTCAGGAAGACACCCTCCGGCGCGAGCGACTGGCCGTCTGAGCAGAAGCTCATCCATGGAAGGGCGATCTGTCTCCTGATGTTTTCTTCCGACATCGAGAAGTATACCACCCCGACCCTGCTGCCGTCCTGTATCACCAGGTCCATCACAGTCTCTTCGGGCGTCGTGCCCCTGAGGGCGGCCACCTCGGCAAGACTCTTGCCCGTGAGGTACTTGAGCGAGTCATTGTTGAACCCTATTATCAGCACCTTGTCGGCAGAGCCTGTCTTGTTGGCTATCGCATCGCGTATGGCAGGACCGACCGCTTTTCTTATCTCCGGGTCTGCCAGCCTCTTCGTCCACTCGCTGAAGCCACCCTCCTGCACCCAGTCGGGCATGATGATGTCGAAGCCTGTCGAGCTGGCAATATAGTTGTACATGTCGGCAGTGATGTACAGTCCTGCTGCATTGGCCGAGTCGATCTTGCTCACAGCCCTGTCAAGCTTGTCCCAGTTTGAGGTGCCTACCTGTTTGAAGTGGTATATCTCTGACCTTATCCCTGCCTCTTTGGCCACGGTGATGAGTTCATCCATGCACTCGAGCAGCTGGTCTCCCTCGTTTCTCAGATGAGAGATATACATGCCGTCATATTCGGCAGCGACCCTGCATAACTCAATAAGCTCACCGGTTTTCGCAAAGCTTGCCGGAACATATTCCAGTGCCGAGCTGATACCCACGGCCCCCTCTTCCATAGCCTGCCGTACCAGTTGTTTCATGGCATCCAGCTCAGCCTCCGTCGGTTCACGGTCATCATAACCCACGGTATGTATTCTGAGGGTTGACGTGCCGACAAACGACGCGACATTGGTTGAGACCCCCCTTTTCTCAAGATACCCGAGGTATTCGCCGAGGGTGGTCCATTCGATATCATATTTAATATCACCCTGCTGAGCCTTGAGATCAGCCTTCATCTTCTCATTCAGCGGGCCCCATGAGTCACCTTCGCCGAGTATCTCGAGCGTCACTCCCTGCCTTATGTCGCTCTGTGAGCGGCCGTCCTCGATGAGCGACTCCACCGCCCAGCTGAGCATGTTGATAAAGCCGGGTGCGACAGCCATGCCTTCGGCGTCAATCACCATGTCTGCCTTTGCGTTCTTCAGTTTCCCGATAGCAGCAATGGTATCTGTTTTTATGGCTATGTCACCGCTGAAGGAGGGTAACCCGGAGCCGTCAATGATACGGCCGTTTTTTATGAGTACATCATAATGTACAGTATCTGTACATCCGCTAAGTACGAACAGTATAAGGGCAAGGAGCATGATTGGTTTCATAAGTTCATGATCTGGGTTTAATTCAAAAGGTTATCAGCTCAGCTGCTTTTTAACAAATTTATTCCTTTTTGCGACCCTGAAGTGCATTTGAATAAACAATACTGAAAATTAGTTACCTTCCGAAAAAATTATGATTTTTGCCTAACTAAAAACCTATCGGAATGGAACTGAAATCATATGAGAAGCCTTGGCTGCCTGCTCTGAAGGGAGCTTTCCTAATATTATTCGGGATTATTGCCATGATACAGATCATCGGAGGCATCAAGCCACTGGCGATATTGTTTGCCGTCCTCATCGGGGCCACGGGCGCATCACTGATTGCCGCCGGAGTTCTCTCAGGAAAGTCACAGCTGAAAGGCTGGCATCTGATCACGGGTGCATTTAACCTCGCCTTCGCAGTCGCCCTGCTGATGAAAATAGACTCACCCAGGGAGGTGATTTTGTGGATAATGCTGGCCTGGATTGTCTTTTACGCCCTGACAGAGCTTGTCGAGGCAGGAATACTTTTTAAGAATAACAATGCCTTTTTTGCGCTGTTTGTCCTCAATGCCCTCCTGACCATTCTGTTCGGTTATTTCCTTCATGTTGTCATGGGAAACTTCAATCCCCAGAGTGTTTTCTATATCGGTATAATAGCCTTTGTCTTCGGCATCGCGAATCTCCTCTCAGCTTATCTGCTGAGCAGGGCGTAGCGCATCTTAATTCAGGCAAAGACTCTCCATTGTTATTTGCAACTCTTCCGCGATGAAGATAAAAATTGCGTTGTTTCTCACACTTATCGTGGTTTGCCTCTCAGCCAGGTCACAGCAGCTGCCCGCTGGCAACCCCGTTTTGAAAATTCTTTCATTCAACATCTATCACGGGGCTACCATGAAGGGAGACTTTGACCTGCAGGTGATAGCAAAGGTCATTGAAGATGCTGATCCCGATCTTGTTGCATTGCAGGAGGTTGACTTCAGAACCCGCAGGGCGAGGGATTATGATCTGGCTACAGAGCTGGGCAGGATGGTGAAGATGGCTCCCCTCTTCGGAAGGGCGATGTATTACGACGGCGGCGAGTATGGCGAAGCCATCCTGTCAAAATACACGTTTATCGAATGCCGGAATATACCCCTTCCATGCACCCCGGGCAATGAGCCGAGGGCTGCACTCGAGATAACAGCCGTGATTCCCCCCGGTGATACAATAGCCTTCATCGGAACTCATCTCGACCACCTGAAGGATGAGACAGACAGGATTGCCCAGGCCGGGAAGATCAATGAGGTTTTTTCAGCAAACAGGTATCCGACGATACTGGCGGGTGACCTGAATGCCGAGCCGGGAAGCCTTCCCATAAATATCCTGGAAGGCATATGGGACTCCTCATATGACAGGGTCAGTCCGGCGCCGACCTTCCCCTCTGACAATCCCGTTAAGAAGATAGACTATGTGATGCACTTCCCGAAAGGGAGGTGGAGGGTTCTTGATTCAAGGGCAATATGTGATTCAGTGGCTTCAGACCACTGCGCATACCTTGTTACCCTGGAGCTCGTCAGGTAAATGCCATCCCTTACCCAAGTTCAGCAAGAGCCCCGACAAACAGGTCAAGCTCTGCGGTTGCAGTATACACATTGGGGGTAATTCTGCAGCCGTGCACATTGGCGCCGTCAATCGGAGCAGTATAGATCTTGTGTTTTTTCCACAGCGTATCACCCAGGTCGGCGGGTTTCATCCCTTTAACACCCACATTGGCTATGGCGCATGCTCTTGCCGGGTCTGAGGGGGTATTAAGTATCACATGAGGCATCTCCCTTACCTTGTTTGTCCAGTAGTTTTGCAGGTATCTCAGCCTTGCCTCCTTCCTCCCGGCACCCAGAATATTGTAATATTCTATTGCGTCTTCAACAGTCAGGTCGGTATAGACAGGATGTGTGCCGGTATGATTTAACCGTCTTATGTCATCGCTCTCCTGAAAAGGGGCTAACAGGGGCCATATCTTGCCTGTATTCTCCTTCTTTACCCACAGCAAACCCGATCCGAGCGGTACGCTGAGCCACTTGTGCAGGCTGCTGCCATAATAATCGCATCCGAGGTCATCAATTTTAAAACTGAAATGGCCGACGGCATGTGCTCCGTCAACCATAACTTCAACGCCCTTGCTGTGGGCCATGTCACATATTTTTCTGACTGGCAGAATCTGGCCCGTAAGGTTGATGATGTGACATATCATCAGCAGCCTGGTGCGGGGGGTTATGGCTCCTGCATAGAGTTCGACTATCTCGTCATCTGAAGAAGGGAGATTAGGTACTGAAACTATCTTGTTGACCACTCCGTATCGCTTTGCCACCTGCCTGAACATGCTGAGCAGGGAGGGATAATCCTGTTCCGCCATTACTGCCTCATCACCGGCCTTCCAGTCATAGCCGCTGATGATTATGTCAAGCGATTCCGTGGTGTTGCGTGTGATGACCAGTTCGTCGGCAGAGCATCCTGTCAGCTCTGCCAGTTTTGCTGCCATGGCCTTTTTTCTCTCAGCCTGAACGGTACGCATGTAATATGATCCCTGGTAGTTTATATCCCTGATATGTTCAATAAGCCTTTCCAGAGTCCGTTCAGGCAGGAAATTATAATAGCCGTTTTCAAGGTTGATCATATCAGGGTTGAGCCTGTAGCCTTTTCGCACTGTCAGCCAGAAATCCTCTTCTGCAGCAAGATCTCCGTCTGGTACTGATGAAACTGAGGCAACAAGCCCGGCAAATGTTTTCATGCTGATGGCTGTACCGAGACCGAGAAGCCCGGTGCTCTTTATGAATGATCTCTTGTCCATGATTACCTTGTTTTTCTGGCTGATATTGAAGGTAAAAGATAGAAATATTTGTTGAAATACCGATTCATTTGCTGTACAATCTTAAAGACAGGGATCCTCCTGCCAGGCATGAAGTCTGCAAGAGGTTGAACGGGAAGAAAAAAAAATTGACATCAGGCTTCCCCGATTGTAACTTTACTAAATTAACCCGAAAAAATTCAGGTCTGATGAAGAGAATCATAATTGTTTTATCTCTCCTTGCGTGCATTTCTGCCGATGCATGTTCACAGTGGTATGTTAAACAGTACAATGTGCAGGACATAAGCCTTCTCAATGAGCAGCAGCTTGAAGAGTCATTGCGTAATACCAGGAACAATGTATATTATTCACTTATTACAACGGGAGTGGGTGGCGTGGTGGTCCTGCTGGCGATACTGTTGCCATATGAGGAGACCGAGGAAAGCACATTTATCGAGCAGCTTCTTGGGGAGAAGAACGTCAACAATCTTTACATAGCCGGAGGGGTGGCGATTGCTGCAGGGGGCATTGTTGCGGCGATAACATACCTTGCAAGGATGGGAACCATCAGGTCAGAGCTGGAGGATCCGTTTTCTTCTTCGGGCTCTTTCAGCCTTGAGCCGGCTATATTCATTGAAAGATCTTCAAATAATATTCTGCCGGGCCTTACAATGACTTTCAGATTTTGACGTCAGAATGATCGCTTATGATCAGCCATTCACCGTTGATCTTTTGCAGCAACAGTGAAAAATTACCTTCAGCATCTCCGGCTGTTCGCGTAAGCTGATACTTCCCGATCAGAAAGACTGTCTTTTTGTCTATCAGGCTGATTTCAAGAATGTCGAATTTAAGCTTTCCCATTGCAGCAGTATCGGGATAGTTTTTTTTATAGTTGTCCAGTACTTGCTGCCACCCGTATGTCGGACCATTTCTCCCGATGAAAACCAGCTTCGGCGAATTCCAGTAAGCCTCCATGAAACTGTCTAGGTCACCCCTGTTCCATGCGTCCTGCTGCATCTGAAAGAGGGCTCTTATGGCAGCTTCATCATTATCTGAGAGTCTCTTCTGCGCATCTGCGGGTACTGTAAACAGTATTGCCAGAATACACAGCGCAAGAATCCGTATTCGGCTATCTGCAATTTTCTCTTTCAATTAAGCTTCTTGGTTTGTTTGACAATATAGACAATTACTGTAAACAGGATTATAGCTAATGTGATCATTGTTTTACCGGTTAATGACTTTCGGCCATTACCCTGCAAGAATCGTGCCCTGCATATGCAGACCAAAATGCAGTATAAATATTATTGCTTAATGTCAGACGTATATGCAATTAAAATTGACTTGGCCATCTGAAAAGACTAGCTTTGATATAATGTTCACTTTTAGATCTAACCAATAATCTTATCCATGAAAAAAAATGCAGTTTTATTATTAGTATGTTTACTTTTTATGACAGGCGTGTCATGTCAGAAAAAAGTTGACGTTCAAAAAGAGAAAGAAGCTATAATGGCAGTTATCAATGCAGAATCGGAAACTGCCCGAATTGGCGATGTGGCCGGATTGACATCATTCTATGTACAGGATGAGTATAACACACGTTTTATGCTTGGGAAGGAGAGTTATCAGATCATAACCGGATGGGACGAGCTGGGCCCTTTCTTAGAACAGTTTAAGGCGAACGCTGAGATAGATGACAGTTCCATTAGCTTTAGCAAAGAGAATGCGGTGATTAAGGTAATGGGAAATACAGCATGGGTCATATGTGATAATAACTGGAAGGTTATGAGAGAGGAAGTATTGACCAGGTCCGAAAGCATTCAGATTACTTTCCTGGAGAAACCTGAGGGAGAATGGAAAATATCATTTGCAGCCTGGATTCCAAAACCGGTTCCCGCTGTTGAGGAAACGCCAGCGAATCAATGACAAATCCAAAGCCTCCTGAAAACTTCAGGAGGCTTTAATACCTGCTGAGACATTTACCGGATGAAATCTGCATTAAGGCAGTAGGAAGCTATTGCCCCTTAACTACAGTGAGATTACCATCCCAATAATGTTCCATGACAGCCGGATCTGCTTCGGAGACATGACAGGTAATAGCTAAGGCTCCCGAGCAATGGTCAAATTTACCCATACCAACATAAGAAAACATCTCGTGCAAATCTGCCTTATTGTACGGAAATTCATTGTTGAGTGTTACGGCTGTATTCTGCCCCCAAAGGTAAAGTTTGTCCCCGTACGGGTTTTGAAGGCAGCCACTGTTAATGCAGGCGCCGTCAACTGAGCTCCAGACGGAGCATAAGGTTAACTCTAAAACCCCTAATTCCGGATTATTGACGGTCCCGGATTGTCTCAGCAGATAGACAGGATCTTTCAGTCCTGACCAGAATACATAGTCTGCTATGCTCCTGTCAATCTGCCACAGATCATCGCTGTTCGTCAGGATTCTGTCGAATTTAGCCGTAAATTCTGCAGCGATGTGAATTTCGGATGTTACCACTGCTGCCTGAGGAGTGTACTTCTGAGGAGAGGGGTATATCCTGTCATCCTCGCAACCAACAACCATCAGGAGACATGTAATTGCCAAAAGAGACTTTGCAAGTGTTTTCATAGTTATTGGATTTTAGTAAGAATCTGGTCATATACAAAGTTCGACCAGTATTTACTAAGTCATTTTGCTGTTTGTCTCAAAGATTTTGCTGTGCGTACCAAAATCAGAAGCCACGGATGATAGTCATCGGCCTCAGTTTTGGGTGCAGATGAAATCCATCGCCTCCCATATGTCTCTCGCTGACTCCGAGCAGGCTTCAAGAATGTCACCCGTGGCATTAACGCATGTCCAGCAAGGTTCTTCGCAAGCGGTAAAACTTAACATATAAAGAAAGAGAAAGACAACGATGACTTTTAAAAGGATTCTTTTTGTCTTCATTGCTGGCATGATTTATTATTGTCTTACCCACAAAGTTACACAAGTTAATGCCGAATTCAAGTTAATTATGAGATGATTTCCGGAGGCAGACAACACGACCCTGCTTTCAATTGCAATTATAGCCGTAAGACTCCCATTTGACTTTGGCTGCTGAGTTGCATACCTCAAACCTGTCTGACGGGTCGATGGGATTCTCGCACACCCAGCAAATGTTGGCATCTGCGCAGGAAGCAAAGCTTAACATCAGAAGCAACAGAAGAAGATGAATAACTTTCAAAGTGACTTTAGCGGGTTTCATATACAGCGTCATTTGCCGTCTCAAATATACAAATGTTATATCAGTCAGCACAAGGGTCAGGTTTCTTGCTGCCTATGCCATGGGGGTCTGAGGTCTGAGGTCTGAGGTCCCGACGACCTCCGTGGTCGGGATTTCAGAGCTGCGCTCTTCAATCTGAAGGTCGCAGGTCTTTGTGCAACAGCTCCGCAGTCCTCTGCCCCCTGCTAATAATTTTCCCGGCACCTGGGGAAAATCAGACGAAAAGCAGGATATTAGTCGTGGCAAATAATATGACAATGAGACTTCAAAACTAAAACCTGGGGAAATGTATTACGGCATGGTTTCAAAATGGATTGTTGCTTTTTCTTCGCTTCTGTTTTTTCCTTTCCTGACTGTTTTCGCGGAAGGTTATGGCGGGACTGTTTACGTTGATCTGAATAAGAACGGTACGAGGGAGATCAGTGAGAAAGGGGTTGCAGGGGTTGCTGTTTCGGATGGACTGAATGTGGTTCTGACAGACAGTGACGGACAATACCTTTTACCCGGAACCGCCAAAACACGGTTTATTTATATTACTGTTCCATCAGGTTACCGAACTATCGGCAGATTTTACATCAGAAGCAACGGGCCGGCTTCAGATTATGATTTTGGACTGACTGCCTTTCCACAAACGAAGAGCAGGAATATACGCTTTATCCAGCTTGCGGATACTGAGACAGGCGAGGACTTTGGATGGATAGGCCCCATCAGGGATTATGCCGCCAACGAGGGAGTCGGTTTTATAGTTCATACAGGGGATATATGCTATGAGAGGGGGCTGAATTTTCACGGAAGCAATGTCACATCTGAAACCATGGGCGTGCCGGTATATTATTGTGTCGGTAATCACGACCTGGTAAAGGGCAACTATGGTGAAGAGCTGTTTGAGAAGAATTTCGGACCGGTATATTATTCCTTTGATGCCGGAAATACCCATTTTATCGTCACCCCGATGCT
>JALOMM010000179.1 GCA_025455535.1 Bacteroidales bacterium
GGGCAAGGGGCAGGGAGCAAGGGGCAGGGAGCGTAGAGCGTATTTGCGATTTGCGATTTGCGATTTGCGATTTTTTCTTGTCTTTTATCTTTTATCTTTTATCTTGATCTGACCTTCAGACCTCAGACCTTAAGACCTTAAGACAAAATGTGGTGGCTGATAATACCGGTGGCATTCTATTCCCTGGGAATACTGTGGCTGTGGCTGATTCTTGTAAGGAACAGTGACGAGCCTGTGCAGGCAACAGACAGCAGACCTGCAGTGTCGGTTGTTGTCGCCTGCCGCAACGAGGCAAAGACCATTACCTCGCTGCTGGGCTGCCTGGCAGAGCAGGATTATCCACACGAGCTGCTGGAGATAATAATTGTGAATGACCGCTCGACTGACAGAACGCCTGTTGCAGTGAGTGAGTTCATTGCTGCCGGCAGGCTTCATTCAACGCCGGATATCAGGCTTATTTACAATACTGGTTCGGGCAAGAAGAGCGCCGTACGGCTTGGTGTCAGGAGCTCGAAGGGGGAGCTTATACTTACCACTGATGCCGACTGCGTTGTAGGGAGAGGGTGGGTAAGTGCCATGGCCGGTCTTTTTGTGGCGACAGGTGCCGATATGGTACTGGGTGAGGTTTACCAGCGTGGCGGAAGAGGCTTTGCGTCGCGTTTCGGAATGATGGAGTTCTCGGCGTTACAGGCTGTCAGTGAGGCTGCCGTGCTGTCGGGACATCCGGTGATGTGCAACGGAGCCAACATGGGGTTCAGGAGGGATATCTACATGCGTCACTCGGGTGAGTTGCGTGATGACATTGCCTCTGGTGACGATATCTTTCTTCTGCATGCTGTCAAGCGTGCGGGCGGGGTGATAAGGTATGCGGGCGGTGGTGCGGCGGCGGCGGAGACAGCCGGGGCTGTCACGGCTGCGGCGCTGCTGCGGCAGAGGGCGCGCTGGGCGTCGAAGAGCTTTGCATACAGGGACACTGCGACCCTCACCCTCGCCGCAGCCACGGCGGCGTGCAACGCCGCCGTCGCCGCCGCCGTCATCACAGGAATATTATCCTCCAATCTCATCCTTCCTGCAACGCTCTACGCTACCCGCCTGATACCCGACTACCTTATTACATACCGTAACATCAAAAAGAGAGAGGAGCATATGCCCCTCCCCTACTTTATATTGTCTGAACTGATCTACCCCTTCTACTTCGTCGTGGTCGCCCTCCTTGCAGCGTTTCCGTCATCACGGAGATTCAGCCGCCACGTATAGTCTTAAGGTCTGAAGGTCAAAAGTTAAAAGTTTAAAGTCCGTAAAGTCAGAATCCTTTGCAAACACCAGGCTAAGTGTCTGATCACCAGCCCATAATTCTTAATTCTTAATTCTTAACTGCCCCCATCAGCCTGCCCCTCGCTCCTTGCTCCATGCCCCATGCTAGTTACCCTCAGCCAGCACCTTTATCCGCCTCGTCCTCGAACTCACCCGCCAGCTCCTTGATCGCCTCATCCAGCGAGCCCGTCTCGGCCTCCTCCATGAAGAATGAGTAGATATCCTGCTGACGGTCCTCATCTATAACCGCATCGACGTAATAGTCAATGTTCAGCTTCGTTCCGGAGCTGACAATGGCCTCAATCTCGGAAAGCAGGTCCTCGAACTCTATCCCCTTCGCATCGGCAATATCCTCAAGCGGCATCTTCCTGTCAATACTCTGAATGATATAGACCTTCAGTCCCGACTTGTTTACAACTGACCTGACAACCATGTCCTGTGGCCTGATGATCTCCTTGTCGGCAACATAGCTCTTTATGACCTCCACAACCTCCTTCCCGTAGCGCTGAGCCTTGCCGGCTCCGATACCCGTTATGTTCTGCAGTTCTTCAAGGGTGACCGGATACTGTATCGCCATCTCCTCCAGCGACGGGTCCTGGAAGATATTATACGGGGGCTGGTTGGCCTGCTTTGATATCTTCTTCCTCAGATCCTTCAGGATACTCAGCAGCTCTTCATCAGCTGCAGCAGTGCGCGCACCGAATGAGGCCTCCTCGTCTTCAGACTCGGAATAATCGTGGTCCTCATTGAGCATGAAGCTCTGCGGCTTCTCCAGGAACTGGTGACCTTTGGGAGTCAGCCCCAGAAGACCGTAATTCTCTATGTCCTTGTTTAACAGCTTATTGATGAGCGCCTGCCTGATGACCATGTTCCAGAAACGCTCATCCTTCTCCTCATCTATCCCGAAGGTTTCGAGCTTGTGATGCTTATATGACTTGATAGCCGAGTTAAGTGTCCCGGCCAGTATCTTGGCTATATGGTCTGCCTTGTGCTTCTCCTTGACTGCCAGCACCGTCTCAAGGACGTTCACAACATACTCCGAGCCCTCAAACTGTGTCTTGGGATGGAGGCAGTTATCGCATGCCTCACAGTTCTCCTGCCTGTACTCTTCACCGAAATAGTGCAGCAGGAGCCTGCGCCGGCATGTCGACGATTCTGCATACGACACGGTCTCGAGCAGCAACTGTTTTCCTATCTCCTGCTCGGCAATAGGTTTGCCCTGCATGAATTTCTCAAGCTTGACAATATCATCATAACTGTAGTATGCAATGCAGCGACCCTCTCCCCCGTCACGCCCCGAGCGGCCGGTCTCCTGGTAATAACCTTCAAGGCTCTTGGGCATGTCATAGTGTATGACATACCTTACATCCGGCTTGTCAATGCCCATCCCGAAGGCTATGGTGGCAACAATCACATCAACCTCCTCCATCAGGAACTTATCCTGGTTCGTGGTCCTGGTGACAGAGTCCATACCCGCATGGTATGCCAGCGCCTTAATATCATTCACTTTCAGCGTCTCTGCAAGCTCTTCGACCTTCTTGCGGCTGAGACAGTAGATGATCCCTGATTTGCCAGGGTTGTTCTTAATGTATTTTATGATCTCGCGCGCGGCGTCCTGCTTGGCCTTTACCTCGTAATAAAGGTTCGGCCTGTTGAATGACGACTTGAATATCTGTGAATCGGTAATGCCAAGGTTCTTCATTATGTCATGCTGCACCTTGGGTGTGGCCGTAGCCGTGAGTGCTATTATGGGCGCACGGGTGATAGTATCAATTATAGGACGAATGCGCCGGTATTCAGGCCTGAAGTCGTGCCCCCACTCTGATATACAGTGAGCCTCATCAACTGCATAGAATGAAACCTTCACGCTCCGCAGAAAATCGATGTTCTCATCCTTCGTCAGTGACTCGGGGGCAACATACAGTAACTTGGTCTTACCCTGTATGACATCCTGCCTGACCCGTGTTATGGCAGTCTTGGTAAGTGAAGAGTTGAGGAAATGTGCGACGTCATCGGTAGTGTTGAAGTTGCGCATCGCATCAACCTGGTTCTTCATCAGTGCTATCAGGGGTGAGATGACAACAGCAGTGCCCTGCATCATGACAGCAGGCAACTGGTAGCAGAGCGACTTGCCTCCGCCGGTAGGCATCAGCACAAAGGTGTCACTGCCGCTGAGAACACTCTTTATGATCTCCTCCTGATTACCCTTGAAAGTATCAAACCCAAAGTAACGCTTCAGATAATCATGTATAGAATTATCATCAAACATTTTAATCTCCCCCCTGCATTAAAACCTGAAATAGAGTAAGACAATAAACCAAGGTACTAACTTTTGCATTCAATCTCGTCCTTTATATCAAAATTAAGCTAATTTCAATCATATATCAAATCTTTTATCCCAAAAGAGAAAATAAAAACGTTTGGTTTGAAAAATAAGATTTAGCATCTTTACACCCCTTAAAATAAGGCACGTCTGATGCTTGGCAAAAAGAAAAAGAGAGGCGAAGGTGAAGGTGAGATGACCTTTCTGCAGCACCTGGAAGAGCTGCGGTGGCATCTGATAAGGGCCTTTATTGCTGTTGTAGCCGGCGCCATCGTGGCCTTTGTCTTCAAAGACATCATCTTCGATCATATCATTCTCGCACCCAACAATCCGGATTTTATAACCAACAGGCTCCTCTGCCAGCTTGCCGAACTGGTCAAAGTGCCTGTTCTCTGCATCAATCAGAACCCGATCGAGCTCATCAGCATCAAGATGGCGGGACAGTTTACGACACATATCAACATCTCCCTCATTGCCGGTCTTATCCTGGCATTTCCATATGTCTTCTGGGAGTTCTGGTCATTCTTCAAGCCTGCCCTGTACGAGAAGGAAGCCAGGTACGCACGGGGAGCTGTTTTCTCCGCATCGCTGCTATTCATGTTGGGCATTATGTTCGGCTACTTTGTAATAACTCCCCTGTCAATCAATTTTCTTGGCAGTTACCGTGTCAGTGACCTGGTGCATAACCAGATCAACATCTCTTCCTACATTGGTTCGGTGACATCGGTGGCTCTTGCGGCAGGATTGACCTTCGAACTGCCAATAGTGGCTTTCTTCCTTACCAGGATAGGGGTCATCACGCCGGAATTCATGCGTAAATACCGCAAGCACTCAATAGTTGTGATAATTGTCATCGCAGCCGTGATCACTCCCCCTGACGTCTTCAGCCAGATACTTGTCTCACTGCCGTTGCTGTTGTTATATGAAGTGAGTATCTTTATTGCTGCCAGGGTGGTGAAGAAACGGGCAATCGATGATGCAGCCCGAGAAGCCGCAGAGTCAGCGCAATAAAACAGGACCGATGAAACTCTATACTACAGACCTTATAAAGAGATACAAGACCCGTACCGTCGTGAACGAGGTCTCCGTCGAGGTCGAGCAGGGTGAGATAGTCGGTCTCCTCGGCCCCAACGGAGCCGGAAAGACCACGACTTTCTATATGATCGTCGGCCTCATAAAACCCAACGGAGGCAATATCTACCTCGATAATATCAACCTGACCAATTTCCCCATGTACCGGAGGGCGCGACTGGGAATAGGATACCTGGCACAGGAGGCCTCCGTCTTCAGGCAGATGAGCGTCGAGGATAATATCCTTTCTGTGATGGAACTCTCTGACATGGGTGTTGATGAGCGGCATGAGCGCCTTGAGTCACTGCTCTCCGAGTTCGGTCTCGCAAGGATCCGCAAGAGCCTCGGCATTCAGCTCTCAGGAGGCGAGCGGCGCCGCACGGAGATAGCCCGCGCACTGGCACTTAAACCGAGATTTATCCTGCTCGATGAACCTTTTGCCGGTGTTGACCCTATCGCCGTGGAAGATATCCAGGAGATCGTCTCTCATCTTAAGGACAAGAACATCGGGATCCTCATTACCGACCATAACGTCCATGAGACCCTTTCAATAACAGACAGGGCCTATCTTCTCTTCGAGGGTAAGATACTGAAGCAGGGGACTTCGGCACAGCTTGCTGATGATGAACAGGTAAGGAACGTCTATCTCGGTAAGAACTTCGAACTCAGGAGGTAATTTAACATTCCGCTTTTGATACTTCGTATTATTTACTAATTTTGCGCCGGATTTTGCGGATGTGTCGTAATTGGTAGCCGAGCAAGACTTAGGATCTTGTGCCTCAGGGCGTGGGGGTTCGAGTCCCTTCATCCGCACACAAAACGACGATCAGGCGGTTTTTAAATCGACAGTTAATTTTACTATATATGAATATTACCAGAGAGAACATTGACGCACTGAATGCACATGTCATAATCAATATCGCCAAGGCTGATTATGAAGAGAAAATTGACAAGAAACTGCGCGAGTACAGAAGAAATGCCAGCATAAAGGGTTTCCGCCCCGGACACGCTCCCTTCCCGATGATCAAAAAGATGTACGGCACATCCATACTCGTAGACGAGATAAATAAACTGGTCTCTGACGGCCTCTCAGATTACATTAAGAACGAACAGCTTGACATCCTCGGCGAGCCGATGCCAAAGAACGACGAGCACTCATTTGACCCTGAGAACTCGGAGGAGTTTACCTTCACCTTCGAGCTTGGCCTGGCACCTGTGTTTGAGCTTTCTCTGACAAAGAAGCAGAAACTGACAAGGTATCTCATTGAGCCTGATGCAAAGATGATATCCGACTACGTTGACAACTATGCACGGAGGAACGGCGAATTCATAATCGTGAAGGAGGCTGAAGAGAAGGATATGATCAAAGGTGCCATCGCCTCTGCCGACGGCATTATCACCAATGATGACGCAACCCTCTCCGTTGACCTTGTAAAGGATGAGGCAATTAAGAAGGAATTCATCGGTAAGAAAGCAGGAGACACGGTCACCTTTGACATACGCACGGCGTTCCCGAACGACAATGAGATAGCAGGGTTGCTGCGCATGAAGAAGGAAGAGGTCAGTGAGACAGCCGGCACCTTCACGGTCACAATAAGGGAAGTATCGCGGTTCATGCCTGCAGAGAACAACCAGGAACTGTGGGATAAGGTATACGGTGAGGGAACCGTCACCACGGCAGAGGAGTTTGAGGCTAAGGTGACCGATGAGATAAGAACATACTTCAACCGTGAAACCGACTTCAAACTGAAGACAGACGCACGTGATGCCATCCTTGAAAAAACACCCTTTGACCTTCCCGATGAGTTCCTCAAGAGATGGCTGGTCAGGGCAAACGAAAAGACTACTGCCGAAGAGATTGAAAAGGACTATCATCATTTCAGGGACGACCTCCGCTGGCAGCTGATTAAAAACAGGATAGCAAAGGAGAATGAGGTCAAGATCACCGATGAAGAGATCCTTGCTGAGGCGATGGCCTTCACCAGGGCCCAGTTCTCACAGTACGGACTCTATTATGCAACCGATGAGCAGATAACCTCTTTCGCCAGGGAGATGCTGCGCAAGGAGGATGAATCGCGCCGGATAGCTGAAAAGGTTCTCGACACAAGAGTCCTTGATATTGTAATCGACAAACTCAAGGTGGAGGAGAAGACAGTATCGATCGAAGAGTTCAACAAGCTCTTCGAGAAGAAGTAAAAACAAATAATGAATATTTTATATCTTTGAAGATCAATCAAAGTCAATAACCATGTCTGATAACAGAGATTTCAGAAAATTTGCAGCTGACAGGTTCCGGATAACGAGCATGGACCTGCATCGTTTTACCTCAATCTATAACAGCTACATCTCCCCTACCATTATAGAAGAGCGCCAGCTTAACGTTGCATCAATGGATGTCTTTTCGCGCCTGATGATGGACCGTATCATTTTCCTGGGACTTCCCATAGATGACTATGTAGCCAACATTATACAGGCACAGCTGCTCTATCTTGATTCATCAGATCCCGGGAAAGACATACAGATATATCTTAACACTCCCGGAGGATCTGTTCATGCCGGACTGGGCATATATGACACCATGCAGTACATCTCTGCGGATGTTGCCACAATATGTACCGGTATGGCAGCCTCGATGGGGGCAATAATTCTAACTGCAGGAACGAAGGGAAAGAGATCGGCACTGAAGCATTCCCGCATCATGATTCATCAGCCTATGGGAGGCGCCGAAGGTCAGGCTTCTGATATTGAGATAGTTGCAAAGGAGATTGTAAAGCTTAAAAAAGAGCTCTATGAGATCATCGCCTTTCATACAGGCAATCCTGTTGATAAGGTTGAAAAAGACTCTGACCGTGATTACTGGATGACTTCAAATGAGGCTAAGGATTACGGTATGATTGACGAGGTGTTGTCAAGAACAAAGAAATAAGGGCTCCTGATGGATAAGTGCTCGTTCTGCGGCCGGACTAAAAAAGAGGCAAACCTGCTCATCGCAGGTCTTGAAGGTCATATATGTGACCACTGCATCGAGCAGGCTCACAATATCATGGCTGAAGAACTGGGCACCAAGTCAAATTTCAGCCTCGAGAGCATCAAGCTGCGAAAACCTGATGAGATAAAAAAGTTCCTTGACCAGTATGTGATCGGACAGGAGAAAGCGAAGAAGATACTCTCAGTTGCGGTTTACAACCACTATAAGCGCCTGATGCAGCGGGCCGACAGCGATGATGTCGAAATAGAAAAATCGAATATTGTGCTTGTGGGTGAGACCGGTACCGGCAAGACTCTCCTTGCCCGCACTATTGCCCGCATGCTGCATGTCCCCTTCACCATCGTTGACGCCACAGTGCTGACCGAAGCCGGCTATGTAGGTGAAGATATCGAGAGTCTCCTTACACGGCTGCTGCAGAACGCAGATTATGATGTCAAGGCTGCAGAAAAAGGTATAGTCTTCATCGATGAGCTCGACAAGATAGCCCGCAAGGGTGACAATCCCTCCATCACCCGTGATGTGTCAGGCGAGGGTGTTCAGCAGGGTCTGCTCAAGCTGCTCGAGGGCTCCATCGTAAATGTACCGCCCCAGGGAGGCCGCAAGCACCCCGAGCAGAAGATGATACCCGTCGATACAAAAAATATACTGTTCATCTGCGGGGGCGCATTTGAAGGCATTGAGAA
>JALOMM010000180.1 GCA_025455535.1 Bacteroidales bacterium
AACCGTAGACTGTATTGCTCCGGCTGAATAGGGAAGCAGCATGCTGAGAAAATCGGCATTCTGCACTCCATCTTTACCGGGCTGGTATCCTGAAGCACGGTTCTTTATGATCCTGGAGTCATTGCCGTAACATGATCCGGTCATTCCCAGAGGCTTGAAGAAATTCTCCTCAATATACTCCTGGTATGTCTTCCCGGAAACCTTCTCAATTATGTATCCCAGAAGAAAATAGCCCGAGTTGTTATAATTCCATTTCGTACCGGGGGCAAACTCCATAGGCAGATTCCTGAAAGTGTTGATAGCCTCCTCCGGCTTCATGTCCTGCCGTACATACTTCTGAAATTCAGGCACATTGGTATAGCTTTTAATACCTGATGTATGGGTAAGCAAATGTTCTATCGTAATGTTGTATCCGTGTGTCGGATAGTCAGGTATGTATTTGGTAATATCATCCTGAAGGGAGAGCTTGCCCTGCTCCATCAGCTGAAGGATGGCCACCGCAGTGAACTGCTTTGTAATTGAGCCGATCCTGAATACCATATCAGGCTGCATCGGCACATTCAGCTCGAGGTCGGCCATGCCGAAGGCTTTCTTGTAGATTATCTGACCATCCTTTGCAACAAGTGCTGCACAACCGGTCTCTCCCTGCCTGAACTTTTCAGAGAGCATCCTGTCATATTCTGCAGTGAGCTGCTTTGTGTTGATTTTCTGAGCAGCTGCATCAACAGATACAAATGCGGTAATAATGAGCATCAGGCCAATGAATCTGATGCTCAAAGAGGTATTTTCTTTCATTTAGCGAAGGTTTATTGGTTTTGAATAAAGACGTGAATTTAGCAACAATGCGGCATAACTGCAGAGAGTGCAATGCAAATATTTGTTAAATAGATATCAGGAGGAAACGGCCAAATTGAGGTTCAGGGTTTCAGATTGCACGATCGTCCCGACACTTCGGTCGGGATCTACGCGGAGTTTACCCCGCACCGCGGGGCTGCGACACGATTGCACGATCTCTACCAAAAATTACTACCTTGGTGCAGCATATGAATAAAATAGCAATCCTCTCCCCCAGTGTCAGGCGTGGCCGCAACAGCCACAGGGTGGCACTTTTCTTCAGGAATTACATTGAAGAGAACCGTCTTGCGGAAGCTGATATCATCGACCTCGCTGAATACAATTTTCCCCTCTTTGATGAACGTCTCCGGATGATGAAGGAACCGTCGCCCGCGATACTCTCGTTTGCAGACCGCATAAGGAGCGCCGACGGCATTATCATCCTTGTTCCCGAATACAACGGAGGCTATCCCGCCAGCCTCAAGAATGTGATTGACCTGCTGTACGATGAGTGGCGCCGCAAGCCGGTAGCCATCTCCACCGTCTCCGACGGTCCCTTTGGAGGTTCACAGGTAATCACTTCCATACAGTTTATACTGTGGAAGATGAAGGCCTGGACCGTCCCGGCACAGCACCCTGTTACCTTCGTCACCAAATCGTTCGATGAACAAGGTGTTCCTGCCGACATCGCTACTGCCGGCAAGCGCGCCGCCGCCTTCATCGGCGAACTGCTATGGTGCATCGAGGCACATGGCAGGATGGAGCAGTAAGGGAGGAAGGATTTGCGATTTGCGATTTGCGATTTGGCAGGCAGCAGGCGATAGGCAACAGTGTTGACTGCAAGACTGCACGACTGCAGGACCCTCATCCCTGCCTCCCCTGAACATTTCCCCCCCTGCTGTTGTTCTTTAAGTCAGCTATGAAGACCACAACCAAAACAGTGCTGGCATTGCTTGTGACAGCCATCCTGTCTGCATCGGGCATGCGGGCGCAGGAGATAGAACGTATAGGGATACCTGAGCTGGAAAAGATACTTTCAGCCTCAGACGACAGGCTTTATGTCGTCAACTTCTGGGCCACATGGTGCGCGCCGTGCGTAAAGGAGCTGCCGCACTTTGAGAAGATTTCGGCAGAGTATGAGCCTGAAAAGGTAAAATTCATCCTCATCAGCCTCGATTTCCCGAGCCAGATAGATAAACAGCTCATCCCCTTCCTTAAGAAGAACAAAATTACACTGCCTGTCAGCGTCATGACCAACCTCGATTACAATGAATGGATCGACAAGGTAGACAGTTCATGGCAGGGCAATATACCGGCAACACTCCTTTTCAACAATGCAGCCGGACGCAGACTCTTCATCCCTGATGAGGTGGAGGAGACTGAACTGAGAAAAGCGATTACTGAACTTTTATAATTATTAACCCACTAAATACTTGAAAGAATGAAAAAGTTTCTGTTTCTGATAGTTTCCGGTCTGATGATGACCATGATTGCTGGCGCACAGTCGCAGTACAAGGCAGGCGATGTTGCAGCCGACTTCAAACTCAAGAACGTGAAGGGCGAGACAATTTCGCTGTCACAGTTCAATGATGCCAAAGGATTCATTGTCACCTTCTGGTGCAATACCTGTCCCGTGGTAAAAAAATACGATCAGCGTCTGCAGGACATCAATGCCGAGTTTGCCTCCAAAGGTTATCCCGTCATTGCCATCAATCCGAATGACAAAACTGTTGCCCCTGGTGATTCATTTGAGGAGATGCAGAAGGTAGCGAAGAACAAGAATTACAGGTTCGAATATCTTTATGATGAGACACAGGAGACAGCCCGTGCATACGGCGCCACAAACACTCCGCACGTATATCTCCTCTCGAAGAAGGATGGCAAGCTGATAGTTGAGTATGTCGGAGCCATTGATAACAATGCAGACGATGCAACTGCTGCCGACAAGAAATATCTCGCCGATGCTGTCAACAGCCTTCTAAAGGGTGAATCGCCTGAAGTGAAAGGTACGAAAGCCATAGGCTGCACCATCAAGTGGAAGAAGAGCTGAGCGAAGTAAAAAGGAGAATGGAGAAAGGGGAAAGGACGGAATTATAACCCGGACTTCGCCCCCTGGCTCTATCGAGCAGTCGCTCCCCCGGCTCCCTGCTCCTCGCTTGCTGCTACAGGTTCCTCGGGCCTCTCTGCGGTGATGTTACCGAACTTGTCGACATAGGCGATCATGTTCTCTAGTCCTCCGCCCGCAGAGTTGTCTTTGCGGTACTGCTTTTTCTGCTCCTTTTCTTTCCTCTTCTTGAGACGCTTCTCCGTCTTCTGCTTCTTGATGTAACTGTTGTTCTGACCTGCCATATATTGTTCCGGTATTAGTTGATAAAAGTGAGGGCTTTGCCGCTGGCGCCTGCCCTGCCGGTTCTGCCTATGCGATGAATATAGCTCTCCATATCCTTCGGCGCCTGGAAGTTGATGACATGCGAGACATGTGATATGTCGAGCCCCCTGGCTGCCACATCAGTAGCTACCAGTACCTGTATCTTGCGGTTCCTGAATGACTCCAGGGCTTTGATCCTGTAGTTCTGCGACTTGTCACCGTGAATCTCGTCCACGCTGATGCCTCCCCTCTTCAGATCCCTGCAGATGCGGCTCACACCGCGCTTCGTGTCGGCAAAGACAAGCACCTTCTCAAATGACTTGTCACGTACCATATTCAGGAGAATGTCAATCTTCTTCTCCCCTTCCTTAACCGTTATGATGTCCTGCTCAATATTATCAGCCACGATGTTCTCATTCCTGACCCTTACCTCATACGGGTCATCCATCAGGCTGCTTATCATTTTTCTCTGGCTCTTGTCTTCGGTGGCAGAGAATAATATTGTCTGGCTGCGATAGCTCATGCCATCGACAAGCCTCTCTATCTCGGCTGCAAAACCCATATCGAGCAGCCTGTCAAACTCGTCAAGCACCAGTATGGTAAACATATTAAGATCCAGCGCCCTCTGACGCACCATGTCGGCTATGCGACCCGGGGTACCTATTATTATATGACCCGGCCGCCTAAGACTCTGGATGTCACGCCATACACTCGTCCCGCCGATAAGGCATGTGCTGAATATCTTCAGCCCGTGCGCAATGCTGCGGAACTCACTGTCTATCTGCAGAGCCAGCTCACGCGTTGGCGAGACAACAAGCACACGGCTGCGTGAGTCTTTCCTCAGCAGGTTGTGTACCAGCGGAATGAGAAATGCACCTGTCTTGCCTGTGCCCGTTTGGGCCAGACCCATAAGATTGCGGCCGTTGAGGATAGCCTCGATGGTCTTGTCCTGTATCTCGGTGGGATTCTCGGCACGGTCAACCGGAAGCTCATCTATCTGCCTTTCTGACTTGTAGATCACTGGTTGCTGAGGCATTGCCCTGCTGACAAAACTGTCCGGATCAAGACTGCCGTCCCTGTTCTTCTTCCTGTTGGTTGTTCTGCTTCTTTCCGTGTTCCTTTGATTTGTTTTCTTGTTTCCCCTTGAACGGGTTCCTTTGTAATATTCCATTATTATATAATTGGTTAATGCCGCTGAAAAAATCATTAACCATATATCTGTTCAAAGTGGCTATGTTCCTTTGGCGAAAAATTGTTCAGCGTAAACTAGTGATTGTAGAAAGAACCTCCTGGAGACTGACTCTGAGAGAGATATGCTGACTATACAGATCTAACTTATGCTTAAATCGCTGCAAAGGTAATCATAATTTTCACTAATCACAAATCCTGTTGATTCTGACTGCATTAGATTGTACGGCGAACAAGTTAATCAGAAGTATGTTTATGATCTGTAATCATTTTTTTATGGCGTTCTACCAGTTAAATAAAAGACAATTCATCCCTGTGGCTCCTGAAAAGGTTTGGGACTTCATCTCATCACCTGCAAACCTCAAAAAGATAACACCTCCATATATGGGATTTGACATCCTTTCGCCCGCCCTTCCTGAAAAGATGTATGAAGGAATGATCATCAGATACAGGGTCTCTCCTTTTTCCGGTTTCAGTACCACGTGGGTCACCGAGATTACCCATGTGGAGGAGATGAAGTACTTTGTTGACGAGCAGAGGATTGGACCGTATGCCATGTGGCACCATCAGCATCTCCTGGAACCGGCTGACGGAGGGGTACTCATGACCGACATTGTATCATATAGCCCTCCTCTTGGCTTCCTGGGCGCCGTCGCCAACTCACTCCTCATCCGCAGGAAGCTGAATGAGATATTTGAATACAGGGAGACAGCACTAGCTTCCTGGGCTGTCAGGAACGGATAAAACCGATCGATGGGTACTGATAATTAATTTCGGGCTACCCTGTAGCGCTCCCTGAAACTGATCAGCCTCTCCCGCTTCTCATCCCATAACCTCAGCATAAGCGTGTCAAAGGCTGACATGAACGTTATCGGTTTGACCTCCCTGAAGAGCTCATTCTCCTGATGGCATCTCTTCAGGTTATAATTCGGGATGGCGGGACTAAGGTGATGAATATGGTGATACCCTATGTTACCTGTGAACCAGTTCAGCAGCCGCGGGAGACGGAAGAGGGAACTGCCGTTGAGGGCCATCGTCTTATAATCCCAGTTCCCGGAGTCGGTCCATATGACATGCCTGAACTGGTGCTGGACATAAAAGAGCCACACGCCGTGGACCGTAGCGACATAAAGCACCGGCAGCTGTATCATCAGGTATGCCTTCCACCCTATCGCCCACACTGCAAGGGCTATCATCACCGCAAGAGCAAGGTTGGTCATGTGGACATACATCTTTTCACGCGTTGTCATGTAACTCTTGGTAAAGCGGAACAGCACCACAAACAGCAATATAGGGGCCACTCCGATAAGAAACAACGGATGCCTGTAGAGGCGATAGACAAAACGCTGCCATTTCGAAAGATTCTCATACTCTGTGACAGTCAGCGTTTTAACATCCCCTATCCCACGTTTATCAAGATTGCCTACCGTCTGGTGGTGTATATGATGATCACGGTGCCACCTGTGATACGGGGTGAAGACCAGCAGCCCGGTGAAAATACCTACTATTGTGTTCAGCCGCTTTGTGCGGAAGAACGACCCGTGGCCGCAGTCATGAAAGATGATGAATGTCCGTACAAGAAACCCGGCTGCCAGGACCGCCAGTGCGAGGGTAAGCCAGTATGATACCTCCAGTGACCTGACCATCAGGTACCATAACAACAGATACGGACCGACAGAATTTATTACCTGCCACCAGCTTCTGAGATGATCAGGTTTGTTGTATTTTGATATGATGCCTATCCATTCAGGTCTCGCGGTTTTTTTGTCCTCTGTTTCCATAATCCCATCTGAAATCGCTTGCGAGCGCCGTCGGTGGCAAACTACCGGAATTCAGA
>JALOMM010000181.1 GCA_025455535.1 Bacteroidales bacterium
GGAGCACAAGGCAAGCCTTAGCTCTGCCATGATAACCTATCCCTCGACCCACGGTGTGTTCGAGGAGGGGATCATCGAAATGGTGAAGATTGTGCATGACAACGGAGGCCTTGTTTATATGGACGGCGCCAACATGAATGCCCAGGTGGGGCTCACAAGCCCCGGCAGGATAGGTGCCGACGTATGTCACCTCAACCTCCATAAGACCTTCGCCATACCGCACGGCGGCGGTGGCCCAGGCATGGGACCCATCCTCTGCAACAGCAAGCTGGCGGAGTTCCTGCCGTCGCATCCTGTGGTGAAGACAGGCGGCAGCCACGGCATCACAGCTGTCGCATCAGCACCCTTCGGCAGCGCCCACGTGCTTACCATCAGCCATGCCTATGTCATGATGCTTGGCAGTGAAGGGCTCACCAGGTCAACGGAGTATGCTATTCTTAATGCCAACTATATAGCTGCCTCGCTGGGTAAGATGTACAAGGTGCTCTACACCGGCGACAAGGGGCGGTGTGCTCATGAGATGATACTCGACTGCAGGGGATTCAAAGAGGCAGGCGTTGACGAGTCAGACATTGCCAAGAGGCTGATGGACTACGGGTTCCACGCCCCCACGTTATCATTCCCGGTGCACGGCACGCTGATGGTTGAACCGACAGAGTCAGAACCAAGGGCTGAGCTTGACAGGTTCATCGATGCCATGCGTAGCATCTGGAAGGAGATACAGGAGATAACGGAGGGCAAGGCCGACAGGGAGGATAATGTACTTAAGAATGCCCCTCACACCGCTGCTGCAGTGATATCTGACAAATGGAGTCACGGTTATGCACGTGAGAAGGCGGCATACCCGCTGCCGTGGGTGGTTGAGAACAAATTCTGGCCATCGGTGGGAAGGGTTGACAACGGTTACGGCGACCGTAACCTGGTCTGTTCATGTGCACCGATAGATTCTTACCGGTTTGATACATTCAAATTCGAGTAGCGACGCCCAATTTGGGCGTCGTTACAGCGGATCAAAACAGGTCTTCGATTACCATAGAATACAGGTCCGGCAGGGAGATACCGAACACCGCCGCCTGTCTTGGTATTATGCTCTCACCCGTCATCCCGGGGACGGTGTTGATCTCCAGGAACTGGGGTCCGTCAGCGGTGACAATGAAGTCAACCCTCACTATCCCTTTGCATCCCAGGATATCATATATATCTGATGCCAGCTCCTGTATCCTTGCCGTGACGTCATCAGGCAGGCGGGCCGGTGTTATCTCGTCTGACAGTCCGCCGGCATATTTGGCTTCGAAGTCAAAGAACTCCTTTCTGGGTACGATCTCAGTCACGGGCATGACGATCTTTCTCTGTTTCGTCCTCACAACGCCGCAGGCTACCTCGGTGCCTTTCATGAATGACTCCACCAGCACCTCATGACCCTCTGCGAAAGCCTTATCCATCGCTTCGTCAAACTCCTCCTCCTTCTTGACCTTTGTAACGCCGAAGCTTGATCCGCTGGCATTGGGCTTGACAAAGCAGGGGAGGCCTATCTGTTTCAGTATCTTGCCCTGATCATAATGGTCCCCTTTCCTGATAAGCAATCCGCCTGACATAGGGATGCCGTATTCATTGAGATACAGCTTGCAGGCCTGCTTGTGAAATGTCAGTGCTGAGACAAAAGCGTCACAGCTGGTATAGGGTATGCCGGTCATGTCAAGGTATCCCTGCAGCAGGCCGTTCTCACCAGGGGTTCCGTGTATTGCTATGAACACTGCATCAAACCTGACTCTCACGTCATCGGTTACAAGGGTGAAGTCATTCCTGTCGATGCTGTAAAGCCTGCCCTTCGCATCTTCCCAATACCAGTTGTTCCCCTTGATATTTATAATGTAAAGGTTATATCTTCCGTTCAGCGCTTCCGCAACACCCCGGGCACTCTGTACCGAGATGCCGTATTCTGAAGAATTGCCGCCTGCGACAACAGCTATGGTTTTCATTTCAGCCTTATTTATATTCAAAATTAATATTAATTGGTGTAGAGACGTTGCATGCAACGTCTCTACATGGTTTTTTTAATAAATTTGAGGTAAAATCAATCAGAGGTAAAATGAAAAAAGGATGCATCATTGGAATTGCCATAGCTGCTTTTCTGGCACTTATCGTTTTTATTGTCATCTCATGGGGTGTCAGGATCTATAACCAGATAGTGCCCATGAATGAGCAGGTTGCCACTCAGTGGAGTAATGTCGAGACTCAGTATCAGAGGAGGGCTGACCTTATACCTAACTTTGTAAATACCGTTAAAGGTGCTGCAGCCTTTGAACAGGAGACGCTTACCCAGGTCATTGAGGCAAGGGCAAAGGCCACTCAGGTGACCGTCGATCCTTCGAACATCACCCCTGCCCAGCTTGAGCAGTTTCAGTCAGCACAGGGAGAGGTGAGCTCAGCACTGGCACGTCTTATGGTGGTTGTGGAGAGATATCCTGAGCTTAAGGCTACACAGAATTTCCGCGACCTGCAGGTAGAGCTGGAAGGGACTGAAAACCGTATCTCTGTTGCTAGGAACAACTTCAATGATGCAGCCAGGGTGTACAATACGTTCATCAGACAGTTCCCGAACAATATAATCGCCTCATTCACGAAATTCACTGCAAGACCCTATTTCGAAGCGGAGGAGGGGAGCGAGAGAGCACCGCAGGTGCAGTTCTGATACGACCGGAAATGAAAGCGTCATCATTCTTCACTCCCGCACAGCAGGAGGTTATAGCAAGAGCCATTGCGGAAGCTGAGCATTCCACCTCCGGTGAGATTCGTGTTCATGTCGAGACTTCCTGCAAAGGTGATGTACTTGACGAGGCAGCATGGCTCTTCAGGAGACTGGGGATGCACAAGACAGCTGACCGCAACGGAGTGCTGATTTACCTGGCCATTAAGGAGCGCAAATTCGCCATCATCGGTGACACAGGCATCAACAGCGTGGTGCCGCTGGGATTCTGGGACGAGATACGCGACCACATGAAGCTGCGCTTCAGTGAGAACCTCTTTGCCGAAGGACTGGCAGAAGGGATAATCATGACGGGAGAACAGCTGAAGGAACACTTCCCCTTTTCGAAAGATGACATTAATGAACTGACGGATACTATTTCGTTTGACATTAACAAGACCACAGAGTGATGATTAACAGGAAGATCAATTCTATTGCTTGTGCTGTCGCTCTGCTGTTTGTCTCGCTCACCGCAGGGGCACAGATGCTGCTTCAGCGCCCTGAGCCGCCGAGGCTGGTGAATGATTTTGCAGGGTTGCTTCAGCCATCTGAGGTGCAGTCGCTTGAGAACAAGCTCGTGGCCTTCAGCGACTCGACCTCAAACCAGATAGCTGTGGTCATTGTAAATGATCTTCAGGGGAATGACAGGTCAAGCTTTGCCTACCGGGTGGGAAAGGAATGGGGTGTTGGCCAGTCCGATTTCAATAACGGCCTGGTGGTGCTGGTGAAGACCAAGACAGCCTCTTCAGACGGACAGGTATTTATTGCCACAGGCTACGGTCTTGAAGGTGCCATACCAGACCTGGCATGTGCAGATATCATTGACAGGGAGATGCTGCCGCGATTCCGTGACGGCGATTACTTCGGTGGTCTCGATGCCGCCACCGATGTCCTGATGTCACTGGCATCAGGAGAATACAGCTATGAGAGCTACGGACAGGGTTCAGGTAACAAGTCATTCGGGTTTGTTCCCGGGATTGTCTTTTTGATCATCATCATCGTCCTTATTGCAGTCGCTTCTTCCGGCAACTCAAACAACAAACATATCAGGAAGACAGGTGCTGACAATCTTCCTTTCTGGCTCCTTATGAGCATGCTTGGTGGCGGCAGGTCTCACGGTGGCAGCTGGGGCGGCTTCTCAGGCAGGGGAGGAGGAGGATTTGGCGGCGGCAGCCGCGGCGGCTTCGGAGGCTTTGGCGGAGGAGGCTTCGGCGGCGGAGGGGCAGGAGGCAGTTGGTAGGATTTGCGATTTGCGATTTGCGAATTGCGATTTAATTGAGATTTCGGATTTGCGATTTAAACGGGATTGCTTTAACTTTCATTGTAGTAATTAAGTGGAATAATTATGGGAATGAAAGAGCAAATCCAATTGCGGACAAAGAAATTGGCGATTGGAATAGTCAGGTTGTGCGGGATGTTGCCA
>JALOMM010000182.1 GCA_025455535.1 Bacteroidales bacterium
TCAGGTGAGCTTATGTTCAGCAAGGTTGAAGACTCAGAGATAGAAAAGCAGATAAAAAAACTTCATGACACCCGGATGGCAAATGAAGAGACAGGAGCTGCACCCCTTTCACAGAAGGATGACGTGAGCTTCGAGGATTTTTCACGCATGGATATACGCACTGCTACCATACTTGAGGCAGAGAAAGTGGCAAAGACCACAAAACTGATAAAACTGAAGGTAGACACAGGCCTTGACATTCGCACCATCGTTTCAGGCATAGCTGAGCATTTTGCTGCAGAAGAGCTACCCGGCCGCCGCATATCGGTAATAATGAACCTGGCTCCCAGGACAATAAAGGGGATCGAATCAAAGGGAATGGTGTTGCTCGCCGAAGATGCCGATGGTAAAATGACCTTTGTGGTTCCTGAGGTGGCTGTAAAAAACGGAAGCCCCGTAAAATAGGGCTTCCATAAAAATTCTTAACCGTTAGTTTCTTACCTGGTCTTATGTATCCAGGCTCCCGTGTATGAGGTCTTGAGATTATTGAGGGAGGCTTCTGCCTCTCCCAGCGTTGCAAATGAGGCCGCACTTACGCGTGAGAATCCGTCAGGCCCTCCTATAACCTCAGCATCAAATCCTTTGTTTCGCAGCGTCTGAGCCATGACCCCGGCATTGCTCTCTGTCTTGAAACTGCCAATAATAACCACATACCTGTATTGCCGGGGTGTAACCCGGGTCATTGGCATGTTATCGGCAGCCGCTGTGGTTTCTTCCGGTACCGTCACTGCAGTCTCTTCTGCCTGTTCCGTGACTGCCTCAGCGACAGGCTCCGTCTGTACAGGTGTGCTGTCTGCAATGATCTGTGACCGGTTGAACTCGAGCTCGGCGGTCGCAAGAGGATTCATATTTGATTCCTCCAGTTTGCCCTTGAAGATCCGCTCATTGAAAGGCACCAGAGTAAGGGCCACCAGCAGTGGTATTATAACCGCTGCCCTTGTCAGCAGCCGCCTCACTGAAGGCTGGGCGCCAGTACGGCCGTGATTGATCTCAAGGACTCTTTTTCTGATATCAAAGTCACTCACCGGCGGGCGGTGATAAGAGGTGAGGCCGTATGAAGAGAGCAGGTAATTTGCACCTCTGTCTGGCTCGAAAATAATTGTCCCCTCCCGGTTCAGGGAGAAGGTACCGAGATGCTCAAGTGTGACTGCCGTGCCGGCATTTATATTCTGACGCAGCGTCTCGGCATAGTTGCTTACAATATCTCGTGCTTCACCATAACCAATAGCCTGCTGCGATGAAATATGACCTATCAGCAGGCCGTCATTTCCTGTCAGATGCCGGTTAAACGTAATTTTACGTGCGGGCGGATAAAAGAGCCCTTCGCTGCGGTCAATACGCGCAGGAATATAGTTACCTATGAATGCACCAAACCCCGGTATAATGACACAGTCATGCCTGAAAAGCAACTCTCTTAAGTATACGCTGATATCCCTCGCCATGAAGAAACAATAATAAACAAATTTAAGAAAACATCCTGAATTCCGGAAGCAAAAAAAAGGTTAATGCAAAATATATTATCTTCGCCTGACTGAGATAAAAACCCCATGAGAAAGATTGAAATGGTTGACCTTAGGTCACAGTATGAGAGGCTTAAGGCCGATATTGACAATGCCATTTCAGGGGTTATAAACTCCACGGCTTTCATCAAGGGCCCCGATGTTCATCTTTTTGAGGAGGAACTGCAGCGTTATCTCGGAATCCGACACGTAATAGCATGCGCAAACGGCACCGACGCTCTGCAGATAGCCATGATGGCACTGGGACTCAAACCGGGGGATGAGGTAATTACCACAAACTTCACTTTTATTGCCACAGCAGAGGTGATTGAGCTTCTCGGACTGAAACTGGTTCTTGTTGAACCTGACATCAACACTTTCAATATCAGCGTCGGGGCACTTAAAAAGGCTGTCACACCGCGCACCAGGGCCATAGTACCGGTCCATCTCTTCGGGCAGTGTGCTGACATGGAACCGATCATGGAGACAGCACGGGAACATAATCTGCATGTCATCGAAGATGTTGCCCAGGCAAACGGCGCCGAATACCGTTTCTCCGACGGCACGGTCAGAAAGGCCGGAACAATGGGTGTGATAGGATGTACATCATTCTTCCCTTCAAAGAACCTTGGATGCTATGGCGACGGAGGAGCACTCTTCACTGACAATGATGACCTTGCGGCACTCATAAGAAGCATTACCAATCATGGTATGAAGGTCAGGTATTATCATGACACCATTGGGGTAAACTCAAGACTCGATACCATTCAGGCTGCCATCCTCAGGGTCAAACTGCGTCACCTCGACGCTTTCAACGAGGCGAGAAGAACAGCCGCCTCTCATTACGACAACGAGCTGTCAGCAATTGAAGGGATAATGACCCCTTTCAGGGTGAACAACTCCACCCATATCTTTCACCAGTACACCCTCAGGGTGACAGGAGGAAGGAGGAACAGCCTGCGCGAATGCCTTGAGAACGAGGGAATACCATCAATGGTTTATTACCCTGTGCCACTTCATATGCAGAAGGCATATGCACATCTGGGATACATGCCGGCTGACTTCCCGGTGACAAATAACCTGTGCGATCAGGTTCTGTCACTCCCGATGCACACCGAGATGGACAGTGAACAGCTGAACTATATCACTGATTGTATCAGGTCAAAATTCAAATGATTGATGATGATGGAAAAAGACTTCTATGCACACGAAACAGCTGTGATTGATGAAGGCAGCTACATTGGCAGGGGCTCTAAGATCTGGCATTTCAGCCATGTGATGAAAGATGCCGTCATAGGTGAGAAATGCAACCTGGGGCAAAATGTGGTTGTATCGCCGGGTGTGAAGCTGGGGAACAATGTGAAGGTGCAGAACAACGTTTCAATATATACAGGAGTAATATGTGAGGATGATGTGTTCCTGGGTCCTTCAATGGTCTTCACCAACATAATTAATCCGCGCAGCGCAGTTATAAGACGTGATCAGTATGTCACAACAATAGTGAGGAAAGGTGCCTCCATCGGGGCCAATGCCACCATTGTCTGCGGCAATGAGATAGGCGAATATTCCCTGATAGGTGCAGGAGCAGTGATAACAAAAAATGTAAAGCCATTTGCCCTTGTGATCGGCAACCCCGGAAGGCAAACGGGATGGGTCTCGGAATACGGACATAAACTCTCCTTTGATAATGAAGGGGTCGCCATCTGCCCGGAGAGTGGCCAGAAATACAAGCTTGCAGGAGACCACGTGACGAGAATTATTTAGTAGTTTTATCCCTTCTTAAAACTGAAATATGAATGACAATCCTAAGAATTTTGGTCTCATAGGTGTTGCAGGTTATATTGCAGACAGGCACCTCAGGGCAATAAAAGAGACAGGAAACAGACTGCTCACAAGCCTTGATAAGTTTGACTGCGTAGGAAAACTTGACAGCTATTTTCCTGAGAGTGACTTCTTCGTTGAATTTGAGCGCTTTGACAGGCATATTGACAAACTGAAAAGATGGGGGGTAAAACTTGATTATGTCAGTATTTGCTCGCCAAACTATCTCCATGACTCCCATATAAGGTTCGCCCTGCGCCACCACGCCGAAGCTATCTGTGAGAAGCCCGTTGTGCTTAATCCGTGGAATATTGACGCTCTCCAGGAGATAGAGAAGGAGACCGGAGGGAGGATCTTCAATATTCTTCAGCTCAGATACCACCCGGTAATAAAAGCACTGCGTGATAAAATTGCGTCGCACAATGATGGTAAAAAGCATGATATCGATCTTACTTACATAACAAGCCGGGGCAACTGGTACCATATATCATGGAAAGGCGATGTCAACAAATCAGGAGGCATAGCTACCAACATCGGCGTCCATTTTTTTGATATGCTGGGATGGATTTTCGGTCCGGTGGTGTCAAACAGAGTCCACCTTCTTAAAAGAGATAAAGCCTCCGGCTTTCTGGAACTTGAAAAGGCAAGGGTGAGATGGTTCCTGAGCATAGACAGCGAAGACCTGCCTGACTCAGCCAAAGCAGCAGGTAAGAGAACTCACAGAAGCATCGAGGTTGACGGTGAGGAACTTGAATTCTCGGAGGGATTCACAGACCTGCATACGGCGACCTATCGCTACGAAACTCAGTAGTATCGACATTAACAGGTGAATATCATCCATTAATAAAAAAATAACATGTATAGCAAACTGATTAACAGGGAGACCAAACTATCCCTTATCGGCCTGGGGTATGTGGGCCTGCCAATCGCACTTGAGTTCGCACGCAAGATCAGTGTCGTCGGCTTCGACATCAGGCCTGACCGCGTTGAACTGATGAAGAATGGCATTGACCCGAGCAATGAACTTGAAGCTGAGGCATTCAAGGGAACAGACATAAAATATACCTCTGACCCTGAAGACCTCAGGGAAGCATCGTTCCATATAATTGCGGTGCCCACACCGGTCACCAAACATAATCTGCCTGACCTCACGCCGGTGCTTAAAGCATCTGAAACGGTTGGCAAGATCCTCAAGAAGGGAGATTATGTCGTCTACGAATCGACCGTTTATCCGGGCTGTACAGAAGATGACTGTCTGCCGGTGCTGGAACGCTGGTCAGGACTGAAATGCCCGCAGGACTTCAAGGTGGGATTCTCTCCTGAACGGATCAACCCCGGGGATAAAAACCATACCCTGACAAAAATTGTGAAGGTGACGAGCGGATGCGATGCGGAATCAGCCGAAAATATTGCAAAAACATATGAGCTGATTATTACCGCAGGAGTGCACAGGGCCTCATCTATCAAGGTTGCCGAAGCCGCCAAGATAATTGAGAACACCCAGCGCGACATTAACATCGCGTTTATGAATGAACTCTCCATAATATTTAACCGCATGGGAATTAATACCTATGAGGTACTCGAGGCTGCCGGAACAAAATGGAACTTCCTCAGGTTCTACCCGGGCCTTGTCGGCGGGCATTGCATCGGAGTCGATCCCTATTATCTCTCATATAAGGCAAAAGAACTGGGCTATCACCCGCAGATGATAGACTCAGGCAGGTTTACAAATGACAGCATGGGCCGTTACGCCGGCAAACAGACAGTCAAAAAGATCATTGCCGCACACAAAAACCCGAACGAGGCACGCGCACTTGTGATGGGGATGACCTTCAAGGAGGATGTTACTGACATCAGAAACTCAAAGGTAATTGATGTCATAGATGAGCTCCGTGACTTCGGGGTTGAGGTCGATGTCATCGATCCGGGAGCCTCGCCGGAGGAGGTCAGGCATGAGTACGGCATAACACTGAAAGAGAAGCCTGAAGGAAAATATGATGCCATTATCGCAGCAGTCGCTCACAGGGAATACCTGAGCCTTGATGAGAAGTACTTCCTTGACCTGCTGAATGAAAGAGGTATTCTTGTAGACCTGAAGGGCATCTACAGGAATAAGACCAGGTGGCTGACCTACTGGAGCCTGTGATGAAGAAGAAGGTCATTGTCACGGGAGGGACAGGTTACATAGGCTCGCATACTGCAGTAGAGCTTATTGCCAGCGGATTCGAGGTTGTGATCATTGACAACCTCTGCAATTCAGACGTTACGGTCCTTGATGGAATAAGGGCCATAACCGGAATAAAACCGGTGTTCTACGACTATGACCTTTGTGACATGGCAAAGCTGGAAGAGGTATTTGCCGCTGAAGGGAAGATTGATGCAATAATTCATTTTGCCGCATTCAAGGCAGTGGGGGAATCAGTAAGAAAGCCTCTTGACTATTACAGGAACAACCTGGGCTCGCTGATAAACCTGCTTGCCGTCATGGATAAACACGGCACGACGTCACTTGTATTTTCTTCATCGTGCACTGTTTACGGCCAGCCTGATACCCTTCCCGTCACCGAGTCATCACCTGTCAGGGAGGCTGCCTCACCATACGGTTATACCAAACAGGCAGGAGAGGTCATCATACGTGATACCATGGCTGCAAGGGCTGACCAGAAGGCAATATCATTGCGATACTTCAACCCTATCGGCGCACATCCTACAGCCCACATAGGTGAGCTGCCAAGAGGTGTGCCTGAGAACCTGGTACCGTTCATTACCCAGACAGCGATCGGACTGAGAGATGAGCTGAAGGTGTTCGGGAATGACTATGACACACCCGACGGATCATGCATACGTGATTACCTCCATGTGGTTGACCTTGCCAGGGCACACGTCACAGCCCTGAAGAGGCTGCTTGAGGGAAGGAACCGCAGTAACTTCGAAGTGTTCAACCTGGGAACAGGAACAGGCGTATCGGTCCTTGAGGCCATAGCTTCCTTCGAACGTGCAACAGGAATAAAACTGAATTACAGCATCACCTCCAGGAGACCCGGTGATATTGAAAAGATATGGGCAGATCCCTCCCTTGCCAACAGGGAACTGAACTGGAAGACAGAAATAACACTCGATGAATCAATGGAGACAGCCTGGCGCTGGGAAAAGAAGATAAGAAACAAATCATGAAAAGGATAATACTCATCACCGGCGGTGCCGGATTCATCGGATCACATGTCATCCGAAGATTCGTCAGAAGATACCCTGAGTACACAATTGTCAATGCAGACAAACTAACCTATGCGGGTAACCTGGGCAACCTCTCAGACATTGACAGGGAACCGAACTACCACTTTCGCAGAGTTGATATTGTTGACAAACAGGCTGTCAGCGCCCTGTTCGGCGAATTCAGATTCGACGGAGTAATACACCTCGCCGCAGAATCGCACGTAGACAGGTCAATCACTTCGCCTGACGAATTCATCTACACCAATATCATTGGCACTGTTAACCTTCTGACTGCATTCCGTGATACGGCAACGGAAAGAGATGTAAGAAAACTCTTTTATCATATCTCCACTGACGAGGTTTACGGCTCCCTGGAACACGGTGGATTCTTTACCGAGCAGACACCCTATGACCCCAGAAGCCCTTATTCAGCTTCAAAGGCCAGTTCTGACCATATGGCAAGAGCCTTCGGCAATACTTACGGCCTGCCGTTTGTTATCTCCAACTGTTCAAACAACTATGGCCCCAACCAGTTCCCCGAGAAACTGATACCACTGACAATCAACAATATTAAGACCGGCAAGCCTATTCCCGTTTACGGAAAGGGAGAAAATATCAGGGACTGGCTCTATGTCGAGGATCATGCCTCAGCAATCGATGTGATATTTCATGCCGGGAAACCGGGCGATACATATAATGTCGGCGGTGACAACGAGTGGAAGAATATCGACCTTGTCCGGCTTCTCTGCAAGGTCATGGATGAGAAGCTGGGAAGGGTGACGGGGAGCTCTGAAAAGCTTATAACATATGTCACAGACCGTGCCGGTCACGATCTCAGATATGCTATCGACAGCAGCAAGCTGCAGAAGGAACTTGGATGGAGACCGTCAGTCACTTTTGAGCAGGGGCTCAGGATGACGGTCGACTGGTATCTCTCAAACGAACAGTGGCTTGAGACAATTATCTCAGGAGCCTATTCAAAATACTATCAGGAGATGTATGGCAACAGGTAGTAGAGAGGAATTAAGAATTAAGAATTAAGAATTAAGAATTGATATTCAGCGACTTACACTGCACAACTCTACAGACTTTCGACTTTAAGACTTTCGACCTTACAGACTTTCGACTTTACAGACTTTA
>JALOMM010000017.1 GCA_025455535.1 Bacteroidales bacterium
TATTCTCATTGATGAATCGGTGCTTAAGAAGTATGCTGTATCTCTCCGCGAGACAATTATCAGGCTTGAAGGAGAAATTTACAGCCTCGCCGGCCAGGAATTCAATATCTCATCACCAAAGCAGCTTGGAGAGATACTGTTCGTCAGGCTTCGTCTTGACGACAATGCACGCCTTACAAAAACCAGGCAGTACCGCACTGATGAAGAGGTGCTACAACGGCTGACATCAAAGCATCCTGTGATAGCCAAAGTGCTTGAATACCGTGGGTTGAGGAAGTTGCTGTCAACATATGTTGAATCTCTTCCGGAGCTGGTTGACAGGCGAACGGGAAGGATACACACAACCTATAACCAGGCCGTTGCCTCAACCGGAAGACTGAGTTCGACCAATCCGAATCTGCAGAATATCCCTGTCCGCGACGAGGAGGGGCGTGAGATACGGAAGGCCTTTATCCCCGAAGCAGGGAAGATATTTCTCAGTGCAGACTATTCCCAGATAGAACTCAGGCTGATGGCGCACCTCAGCGGTGACAGGGGAATGATCTCAGACTTCCTGTCAGGTCAGGATATACATGCCGCCACTGCCTCTAAGATATTCGGAGTTCCGGTGGGCGATGTCACCCGCGAGATGAGGGCAAGGGCAAAGACCGCCAATTTTGGCATTATCTACGGCATCTCGGCCTTCGGCCTTTCAGAGAGGCTGACTATAGGCCGGAAAGAGGCAAAGGAGCTGATCGACGGTTATTTTAACTCCTATCCCGGCGTGAAAACATTTATGGATGACAGCATCAGGCGGGCCAGAGAGCTGGGATACGTCACCACAATGTTCGGCCGCCGTCGCTATCTTCCTGACATTCACTCAAGAAACCAGGTCGTCAGGGGAAATGCCGAGAGAAACGCAATCAATGCACCGATACAGGGCAGCGCAGCTGATATCATCAAGATTGCGATGGTGAGAATATCCGAAAGGCTTAAGAAGGAGATGCCTGAGGCCAGGATGATACTTCAGGTGCATGACGAACTGATTTTTGAGGTTGATGAAGCCCATGTGGAGGCTCTCAGGACAATTGTCTCGGAGGAGATGCGCGGTGCGGCTGCACTGAGCGTTCCCCTTGAGACAGACTCCGGTACCGGTTACAACTGGCTGGAGGCACATTAAATAAGAAACGTATTTATGGTGAAGGTTTTATATTTCGGGATAGCACGTGAGATAACCGGGAAGGCGGAAGAGGAGCTGGAGGCTCATGACACAGCCGGGCTCAGACATCTGATTAACGTGAGCCATCCTGGATTACGGCCGGTACCATTCAGGCTTGCACTTAACGGTTCTCTGCTCAGGGAAGAGACCACCCTTGAAAGTGGTGATAAAATTGCTGTTCTCCCCCCGTTTGCCGGAGGCTAAAAAGTAATATATGAAAGAGAAATATCTGATTGCCGGCCCTGTTACTCCGGCTCTTATCTCCGAATTGATGACATCCGGGAACGAAGATACGGGTGCCGGCGCGGTTGCAGTCTTCATTGGCAGGGTCAGGGACGATGAACAGGATGAAAGAAGAGTCTCTGCCATAGAATATTCTGCTTATGAAGAGATGGCGGTAAAAGAGACTGATGCAATCATCGATACTGTCAGATCGGCCTTCAGTGATGTCAGGTCAGTCGTTATAGTTCATTCCACGGGCATTGTGAGGGCAGGTGAAGCTTCGCTTTTCATCATGGTCACTGCCGGTCACCGTGACCATGCAACACGTGCATGCAGACATACCCTGGAGATGGTGAAGGAGAAACTTCCTGTCTGGAAGAAGGAGCTCTTCTGATCTGAATGTGAAAGCTCAGGTCAGATTGCCGGTCCCTCAAGGAGAGAATTGTACCTGTCCCTGTCGGCAGAAATCTTTATTGCCTCCCTGACCTGGGAGTCGCGGGAGAGCGAATATTTGATCATCCCTGCGTCATAGAAATATCTTCCGGCAAGCTCTGATTCAATAAGTTCGGTCATCTCGGCCTTCTGGCCTGCAACATCCCTGTCGAGTGAATGACTGAGGAGATCACGAAGCTGTTCCAGTGCCTGGCTGTTATCATCATACAGCTTCTCCTCCCTGGCTGTTGCGATCAGCTCCTCGAGCGCTGACTCAGAGCTTGTCTGATAGCTGAAGTTCTTCTCTACCAGGAATGCCTTGAATCGCGCAAGGTCATTGTCACTGAGTCTCAGGCTGTCAAGTACTGCTGGCTGAGGATGGGTCCAGAAATATTCTGTGGCATAGTCAAAGATCATATTCTGCACATAAAGCTCGCTGGTAAAGCGGGTGAGCATGTCGGTCGAAATGACAATGTCGGGTATTATCCCTCCTCCGTCTTTCACAGGTCTGCCGTTGCCTGTGCTGAATGTTTTAATGAGGGAATCCGGTATCACACCCACGCTGCCGTCCTCGTTGGGATTTGAGAAATCGACTGCCTGGATGCATCTGCCGCTTGGAATATAGTATTTTGCTGTAGTAATTTTCACCTGTGCCTTATAACTCAGTGGCCGGGCGACCTGCACCAGCCCTTTGCCGAATGAACGTTCTCCGACTATTATGGCGCGGTCGAAATCCTGCAGTGCTCCGGCGACTATCTCAGAGGCAGAGGCTGATCCCCTGTTGATAAGAACGACAACAGGCATGTCAGGTGCCACAGGATTCCTGTTTGTGCGGAAGACTGCATCGTACTGTTTCGCTCTCCCGCGGGTGCTTACCACTTCAAGACCCGGTTTGACAAACAGATTGACTATCTCAACTGCCTCATTAACGAGGCCTCCCGGGTTATTCCTGAGGTCGAGCACAAGGCTCTCCGCTCCCTGCTTTTCCTTTAAGTCGATCAGTGCGCTTCTGACCTCGGCAATGCAGTTCTGGGTGAAATTTGTGAACCGTATGTAACCGGTTCTGCTGTCAATCATCCCGTAATACGGAACGGCCGGAATGGAGATCCTTTCTCTCTTGAGCTTCTTTGTAAACTCCGTCCCGTTGCGCCTGAACACGAGCTCGGCCTCTGTGCCTGGCTCTCCCTTCAGCATGTCAGAAGCCTTTTCAGATGAAACCCCCTTAAGTGAGGTGCCGTCAATGCTTATCATTTCATCGCCGGGCTTTATGCCATTCTGGTCTGCCGGGAAACCCTTATACACATTTGTTACTACTATGTAGTCGCCTGATTTTCTTATAAGTGAGCCAAATCCCCCATATTTCCCCGTTGTAATGAAATCAAGATCGCCGGAATCCTCTTCAGGATAAAATACCGTATACGGATCAAGCGATGAGAGCATGGCTTCAATACCCTTGTTCACAATCTTTTCAGCATCTATTTCATCAACATAAAAGGCATTGAGTTCTCTCATGAGTGAGATATAAATGTCAATGCTCTTGGTGAACCTGAAATCCCTGCTTTCCTGGTTGACCAGTATAAAGCCGGCCGTTGTAGCAACTGTAATCACAATTGCAACTGACAATAAAACCTTTTTTGATCTGCTGATGGTCATAGATAAATGTTTTCGCAAAGTTAGCACTTCACTTCAGATGTGTTAATTTCTCAATCATCTCTTTGACGCTTCGTTCAGTCGTAATATAGGGATGTATGACGGCATCATTGTAAATTATTGCCAGATCCATCCTTTTGCCCTTCGTCAGTAAGTATTCGGCAAGAGTTGATTTGTTCAGCCTGTAGGCCTCCCTGATCCGTCTCCGGATGAGGTTTCTTATGACTGCCTTTTTAAAATTTCTTTTTGGGACGGAAATAAGCACTCTTACGGTGGCCGGCCCCGCCTCTGCGGGCACTAACCTGTATACAACCTTCAGCGGCGGAAGATATATGGTTCTGCCTGAACTGAAGAGTTCTGCAATTGAACCGATGTTGCAGAGTCTCTCCTTTTTAAGGAATGATTTACCGCTCTTTTTCATATCAGAAGAAAAGGCACCCATCCTGCCGGAGTGATGCCTTCCCCTGGGTAATTATCTGAAGCAATGTTATTTATTGTTTTTATTGAAGTCTCTGATAAAACAGTCGAGAGCCATCGTCATCGAAGGAGCCTGCGGGTTCGGAGCCTGAATATCAAGCCTGAAACCCTCATGCGTAACTGCCTCGGCCGTTGTAGGTCCGAAGGCTGCTATCTTAACCTCTCCCTGGGTGAATGCCGGGAAATTTTCCTTCAGTGATTTTATTCCTGACGGACTGTAAAACACAAGAATATCATAGTCAAGGTCTTTGGAGTCAAGGCCCCTGCTTATGGTTTTGTACATCGTGCCAATGGTGTGATTAATACTGTTTCTGGCCAGCATATCAGGTATGTCACTATTGTGAGGATCGGAGAGAGGCACGAAGAAGTTCTCTTCCCGGTGCTTGACGATGATGTCGATCAGATCCTCGAATTTTGATTTGCCGTGAAAGATCTTCCGTTTACGGTAGACAATATATTTCTGAAGGTAAAATGCCACGCTCTCCGTGATGCAGAAATACCTCATGGTATCTGCAACGGTTATGCGCATCTCATCGCATATCCTGAAGAAATGATCGATGGCCGTCTTTGATGTAAAGACTACTGCCGTGAAGTCTGTGATATTGATTTTTTGTTGCCTGAAATCCTTGGCAGAGACACCCTCAACCTGAATAAACTGCCTGAAATCTATCTTCAGGTTGTATTTTTTAGCGAGCTCGAAATATGGTGATTTCGGATTGTTTGGCTCAGGCTGCGACACTAATACCTTCCTTATCTTCAAAGCCTTAAGTTTTTTAGTTCAACCTCCACAGTTACCCTGCGATCAGAAAATGCCGAAGACTTTCATGATCATCAAAACGGGTAAGACTTCAAGGGCACAAAGGTATAAAAGGAAATACAATATTGAAATATGCCTCTTTATAAAAATGCTTAACAGCCTAAAAATGCGCACAATAAGCAATAAAAATGAGGCAATAAGGCCTGAAATGATAAGCAGATACGGAGATTCTGCGGCGGGAAAGAGGATAAGAAAATTAAGAAGGAACAGTATGAGGGCATTCAGAAACCATGCATTATAGACCACATTCATATACTCTCTGAAGACCGTTTTCAGGCCTGTCGTCTCTGCCACAATGATACAGGTCAGGTGTCTCAGAAGAATGGCACCCAGAAATCCTCCGGCAATAATCGAAATCAGCTTTACCGATGCCGCACTGCCGCTCATCGAAAATATTCCGGAGATAATAAGTGAAGAGGCGGAGAATATGCTTACATTAATGACTGTGAATATGTTCCTGAATGCCGGGGGCCATGAAAAGACTCCGGATGTGCTTGGTGACGGTATTTCATTCTGTCTGCGGAAGCTCAGGAATGCCAGCCCGGAGGTAAGGGTCTTCCTGGCGTATACAATGATAAGGGCCAGAAGTACAAATGCAAAAGAGAGAAGCGCAAAACTGAAGTCGGTGTCAACCGCTTCCGGGGGTATCGGCTGTCCGTGTACCCTTACTGTGCCGGAGTAGTAATCAGGCCTTGCACCTGAATAGGGCATTATGATCTCATTGCCGGCAGATCCCTGTTCCTGCACCGGGATGAACCTGCCTATCATGTACTCTTTTACCCGGGCTTCGGACAGAAGGGTGTCGGCTGTGTTGACTGTTATGGTATCACCGGTAAAGCCGTTCATCTGATCTGTTAAAAATATGCCGGCCGTTCAGGATAAAGCTCGTTGAGAATATTGTTTGCCAGGCGGCTGGCGCCTATCCTGAAGTACTCCGGGTTAAGCCATTTCTCGCCCAGAACATCGCTTACAATGTTATAATAAACAATGGCATCTCCGGGTGTTACTATACCTCCTGCCGGCTTAAAGCCGATCATGATACCCGTTTCTTCCCGGTATTCATGTATGGCCCTGCACATTATCCATGCTGCCTCCGGAGTTGCCGATACGGGGCTCTTGCCTGTTGACGTCTTTATGAAATCGGCCCCTGACTCCATGGCTAACACTGCCGCCCTGTAAATATGTTCCTTATCACCGAGCAATCCGGTTTCGAGTATGACCTTCAGGGTTGCTTCCCCTGCAACCTGCCTCAGGGTCTTTATTTCTTCAATGACTGACTCGTACTCCCTGTCCAGAAACATCCCCAGCGGAATGACGATATCAACCTCGTCTGCACCGTTTCTTACAGCAATCTCAGTCTCAAGCGTCTTTACTTCAAGAAATGTCTGAGAGGTAGGAAATGATGCAGATACAACTGCAAGCTTAACACCTGACTTGCCAAGTCCCGCAAGGGCCGGAAGAACAAAATTGGGGAAAACGCATATGGCGGCAACGTTACTTATATCCGGGTAACTGAGGTTGAACGAGGCCACCTTTTCAGCAAACCCCTTTATTTTTGCCGGGCTGTCGGTTGTATTCAGGCTGGTCAGGTCAATCATGGAAAAAACTGAACGGAGTATTGTTTCTCTCTCGTTGCCCAGGGGTACCCTTTTTGCTTGCCCGATCCCCTTTTTCATCTCATCAGATGAGAATTCGGGCCTGAGCAGTTTCTGATATAATTTGGTCATGATCAGCTTATTGTATAATGAAACAAGATTTATTTGCCAGCCGGCAAACCGGTGTCAATTTAATGCTTTTTGTGAAACACAAGGGAAAAGTGAGCGACCTATTTTCTTAAGCCGTCATTGCGCGCCAGAGAGGCGAAGATGCCTGCGAAGCAAAGGAGGGAGAAGATCACGAATCCGCTTTTCATTGAGGCAAGCAGCAGGGGATAGTTTGACGGACTGATCTTTGCCTGTCCCATGAAAAGGGCAAGAAGCATCATTGCAATGGCCATGCTGAATGTCTGTCCCACGTTCCTCATGGTGCCTATCATGCCCGAGGCGTTGCCAAGCTGCTTCTTCTCAACAGAAGACATTATGGCATTTGAATTGGGTGAAGAGAAGAGGGAAAAGCCTATGCCCATGATTATCAATACTATTACGATAAAGTAGACAGGTGTTTCGAGCGAGATAAAGCAAAACATGATCAGTCCGGCTGTTGTGATGGCCATGCCGATTGACGCCAGAACGCCCGGATTATATTTGTCTGACAGCTTCCCTGCAACCGGGGAGATAAGGGCCATCGTCACAGGCCATGACATCAGGACAAATCCGGCGTCACGAGGCCCCATATCCCTGATATACTGGAGAAAGAGGCTCATGAAGAACCCGATGGCGCTGGTGGCAGCATAATGTATCAGGGCTGCAAGACTGGAGAAGGCGAAGACCCTGTTTCGCGAGATCAGGGTGGTATCAAAGAGGGGATGAACAGCCCGGTTCTCCCTCAGAATGAATAGCGGAACCATAAGAAGGCCTGATGCTGTAATTATCCATCCTGCCACCGACGGAAGCCTGGAGAAGCCGTACATCAGGGAGGCCAGTGAGGCACCGTATATCAGAGCTCCCTGCCAGTCAAAGCTCTCTCCCTTCGAGTCGGCCCACTCCTTCTTCATCTTTGTCCTTATCAGTATTATGCTCGCTATCCCCATAGGTACCAGGAAGGCGAATATGCTCCTCCACCCCAGGTACCGCGTCAGCATCCCGCCAAGGAAAGGCCCTGACGACAGGCCGACATATACGGCAGTGACATTTATCCCCATCGCTCTGCCCCTCTCTCCCGGTGGAAAAACCGAGGTCAGGATGGCCAGGTTAGTGGCAAACATCATGGCGCCGCCAAGCCCCTGAAGGATCCGTGTGAAGATCAGCCATTTTATGTTTGGCGTAAAGGAGAGCAGGATCATCGTGAGGGTGAAGATGAATATCCCTGCGGTGAATACCTTCTTCCTGCCAAGAATGTCTCCCGCGCGCCCTGCCGGCAGAAGCAGTATGGAGGTTGAAAGCATGTAACTGCTTATTATCCAGTTTAGGGTGACAGCATTGGCGCCAAATTCCTCCCCTATCGAGGGGAGTGCCAGGTTGACTGCGGAACCCATAAACGGAGTAAGAAACGATGCGAACACCGTAATTGTAAGTACAGACCTTTTTAGTTCCCTGTCTGTCATTCCCTCTTTTTGCTGTCAATGAGAATTGTTACCGGCCCGTCATTGATGAGATTCACCTCCATCATCGCTCCAAAAATGCCTGTGCTGACCTTCCGGCCTAAAAGCTCCTCCGTTCTGAAGATGAACTTTTCATAGAGGGGTATTGCCTGTTCAGGTCTGGCAGCACGGATATATGAAGGCCTGTTCCCTTTTCTGGTCGATGCATGAAGCGTAAACTGGCTGATGATCATAATCTCTTTTCCTGTGTCAAGGGCGGATAGATTCATTACGCCGCTGCTGTCATCAAAAAGCCGCAGGTTAATCAGTTTTGCCGCGAGGAAGTCAATGTCACTGCTCTCATCTGCCTCTTCAATTCCGAGAAATACCAGCAGCCCTCCGTCTATGGACGAGTATCTCTCCCTGTCAATGGTGACGAAGGCGCTCTTTACTCTCTGGATAAGGATTCTCATCTCAATAACAGGATAGTAAAATTAGTAATTATTCAATACTTTTACCGCCCTGTTATTGAATATGGACCTCATCACGATAACCGGTATTGCCCTTGGCCTTTCGTTTGACACATTTGCCGTCTCTCTCTCGTGCGGGGTTGTGGAATCGAGGATACGCTTCAGGGAGGCCATACCCATCGCATTTACCCTGGCTCTCTTCCAGGGCGCCCTTCCTGTCCTTGGCTATTTCCTGGGATCAACGGTAAGCCGTCATATCGGCAGCTTTGATCACTGGGTGGCTTTTTCCCTGCTGATGTTTCTGGGCGTACGGATGATCATTGAGGGTCTGAAGGAAAGCGACCGTAAGAGAGTTGTCAACTACAGGCGCCTGCCGGTACTCCTTACGATGGCAATAGGCACCAGTATAGACGCCTTTGCCGTCGGAATCAGCTTCGCCTTTCTTAATGTGAGAATATGGATTGCCGGCCTGATCATAGGGACGGTAACGTTCATCGCATCGATGACCGCCATCCGCATTGGCAAGTCAGCCGGCAGCCATCTCGGGCAGAGGGTAGAGATACTGGGCGGCATAATCCTTGCTTCAATAGGCATAAAGATCCTTGCCGAACACCTTCTTTCGGCAGGCTAGGCGGCCTCATCATTCATCACGTACTGTCCGCAATCCGAAGACTGGTCCGGCCATATTGCGCGGGTGTGCCTGGATACGCACGTTGATCCTGTTTTTTCCCCTGGTGAGCTCCTGTGGCACAGGATATTCAACGAAGATAAAACGGCCGTCATTTTTGTTCGAGATATTCTCAGTTGCAATAATCTTTCCGTCAACCATGACATCGAATGTCTTCCTTCCCGGGAATCCGCCCCAGTATTCGGCAACGATCTTATTTGCCTTCACGGGATCGCTCTTCATTTCTACAGAGAACCATCCGTCACGGGTCTCGCGGAAGGGTCTCTCCCTGAACCTGCCCGGGTCGCTTCTTTCGCTCTTCATCCGGTGGTCCCTCTCAGGCTGCATCTCGCCGGGCTGAAAAAAGTCAACGGTGATCCGCTCCAGGTTCTTTTTAAACTCAAGCAAGGCAACATATTCCTCCTCACGCTCTTTCCACGCCTCTTCGGTGAACATATCCCAGAAGATGGAATAACGCATGTCATAAGTTTTATAAAAAGGCTTCAGCATGACATCCCTCGGACGACCGGCATTCTTCATCAAGAAGGTATTTGGCTCACCCGGAACAGGCTCTGTCCATTTTGCCGGGTCCCTCTCAGCGGTCATCAGTACCGGTACGTACAGGGGGCTTGTGGCCGCAGTGTCGTCAATGGTTCCGAGCCCGCCTGCAAGCACTGCCGGGCCATAGAATACAGCTACCCTGAGCGAGTCGTCGGGCATCGGTTCGAGGCGCAGCCCGAACGGAATATGTACCTCTATCCGGTCACCTGTCTTCCACTTCCGTGCCAGTGGAATAAAGCTACCGGGAGACTGCGTGATCTTCTGCTCCTTTCCGTTGACTTTAATTTCAATCCCTTTCGTTGCCCAGCCGGGATAACGGATAAATATTGTCAGGTTTACGGGAACATCTGCGGTAATTTCAAAGGCGGAGCCCTGCTCCTCAGGATAATTTGTTTTTTGTTCAATGACCAGACCCTTCTCTTTCCAGGTCAGCTGCGAGGCAATATATTGGTATACAAACAGCTCAGCATCATTATGGAAATAGATTGAGGCTCCGTACTTTGAATGATTTTCCATACCGGTCCCGATACAGCATGTGAACCATTCGGGGTCCTGAAAGTCCTTGTACCCACCCATGTCAAGAGACAGGTTGTAGACCACCCTGCCGTTCTCCGGGTGCTGTGACGCCAGTATATGGTTGAACAGGGCTCTTTCATAGAAATCAGCTGCCGCCGGCGAAGCGGTCCATTCAAAAAGATGGTCTGTAAGCTTGAGCATGTTGTAGACATTGCACGTTTCGGTCGTTCCGTCTCCAAGCCTGTTGCGAAGCCTGTCAGGCTCTCCGAAATATTCATCATTTCCGTGGCCTCCGGTGACATAGGAGTGATGGTTTACGACAGTTTCCCAGAAGAATTCAGCCGTCCTCCTGTCTGTTGAATCACCTGTAAGTTCGTATCTGCGGGCAAGCCCGATAAGCTTCGGGATATTTGTGTTTCCGTGTTTGCCCGGCAGTATATCCTCACCCCTGGAGAGGGGTTCAAGAATAAACTTATCCTGGAAGCTGCGGGTTAGCGTAAGGTACTTTTCGTTACCGGTATCTGCATACAGGTCAGCCAGTGTTTCCAGGATGCCCCCGTGTTCACAGTGCAGCATCTCTTCAATCTGTTCCTGTGACAGATCATCAACAACGGTTGAAAGCCAGTCGGCGAAGCGGACGGAGACCTCCAGGGCGGTCTGGTTACCGCACATCCTGCAGGCGTCACGCAGCCCGGCCATGACCTTGTGCTGGGTGTAATAGGGGACCCATATCCCGTTAAGGTCAAAACCCTGTGAGCGTATTTCTCCTCTGGCAACCTCCTCTTCAAGTATTCTTTTTCCGTCAGGAAAGGCCCCGATATATCCTGAGCCGTCAGCATCCTGGCACTCTTTCAGCTCACTGACTATATAGTTAACCCTGTTGAGAAACTCAGTGTTGCCGGTTGTCTGATACATCATCGAGATTGCACTCAGATAGTGACCAAGGCTGTGACCGGCGATAGTATTGTCTTCCCATCCGCCATAATGTTCTGCCCTTGGCTCCAGTCCTGCTTCCTTCCTGAACTTTGCAAGGAACCTGTCAGGCTCGTAGTTCAGCAGTACCTTTGTGTTAAGTTCTGTAGCATGCAGAAAAGGTCCTTCAAGCAGCTTCACCTCACTTAGCCGGAATGGTATTACCCTGAATTCAATGACCTCTCTGCCCCCTGTGCTTATGGTTGGGGTACTTTCATGCCTGCATCCCGAAAGAAATGATGCTGCAACCGTAAGGAAGAAAAAAAAAGTTCTCATATCAGATTAAAAAGGTATCATGTAACGTTCCCTGTTTTTAAAAACAGCCATTTCGGAGTATCCGGCCCTCCTGAGAAGGTCATAGGCCTCGTCGAAATACTGTCCTATCCTTTCCGGAAAATGAGCGTCTGAGTTGACACAAACCGGAACGCCATGCTGTGCAAAGAGCCCGATGTATTTCATGTCAGGATAGAAGCTTCGCAGCGGCTTGTTTCTGCCATTCGTATTTACCTCAAAGGCGACGTCATGGACCTCAAATGCCGCGGCAAGCATACCGTAAAGGTGAGAGATATCCTCTTCCGGCCTGTAGCGGTGTATCCTCACAAGATCCGGATGACCGATGATATCAAAGAAACCTGTCGAGGCAGCCTCGGTCACGAGGTTGAAATAGTTCTCAAAGACCAGGTCAATATCCTTTCCGACATAAAACTCAGGCCCCAGGTCAACAGTCTCTTCTCCCATGTAATGAACGGATCCGATTACATAATCAAACGGGAAGGAACCGAGTATCTTCTCCGTCGCCGGCAGCGTATTCGGAAGATAATCGAGTTCGATGCCTATCCTTACCTCAATGTCAGTGTATTGTTTCCGGAGCTTCTGAATGGTTTCGAAATACTCAGGCAGACGTTCATGATCCATGCACCATTTTTGCCTGGCGTTGGCCGGATTGAGGTGATCCGAAAATCCTATTTCTCTGAACCCCATTTTCAGGGCTTCGTCAATACATTTTTGCGGACCCTCCTTTCCGTCACTGAAGAGGGTATGGATATGATAGTCGGTTTTATAGATCATTGCTTTGAAGTGCAGGGATTGCCGATCGTCAAAAATAAGAAAGGTGAACGAATTAATCAGCTAATTGTTCTAATTTTGCATCATTCTCAAGCCAATGGCCAAATTGATAAAGAAATCCTGTGCTTGTGCCTCCTGTGAGTTGCGGGAACTGATCTTTGCGAGCCTCAGTGATGAGGACGTTGATCGCATATGCACTGCAAAGCATGAAGTGCCTTACAGCAAGGGCGAAATCATCAACT
>JALOMM010000183.1 GCA_025455535.1 Bacteroidales bacterium
CTTTATCTTATCAGTGATCCAGTCCTGGTATGCTTTGTTCTTTTTGGCCATAAGTGCTGCCTGTGACAGGAAGTTATAGTCATCCTTCATGCTGATCCTGTGGGGTGCGATCTCGTTATCGAGCCTGATAATGCAGTATACGAAGTTCCCTTTGGCATCGGTTGTGCGGAATGGCTCTGATATTTCACCAAGCTTCATGTTTCTGACCACAAGATTAATCTCCTTGGGCAGTTCATCAAGGGTAAACCATGTCCCTCTCTCAGAAGGATTATCCTGTACCATCTTTCCGCCGTTGGCCCTGGTTGCTTTGTCAGAGGAGAACATCATTGCTGCCCTGTCGAACTTCAGGCTGTCTGTTCTTACCAACATTGCGATGCTGTCAAGCCTCATGATTGACCATTCAGTCTGCGAGGCGGAAAGCTTGGGCTTCATGAGAATATGACGTGAGTTGACCATATCACCTTTGCGGTCGATTAGCTGTATGATATGAAAGCCGAACTCTGTCTCAACAATCTTGGAGACGGCATCTTTCTTGAGGCTCCAGGCTGCCTCAGCATATGGTTTTGCCAGCTCACCCCTTGTCATGAAACCTATCTCGCCTCCGTTAGGGGCTGATCCCGGATCTTCTGAATAGAGTACTGCCAGCGTCCTGAAGCTCTCGCCATTGACAACACGGCTTCTGAGATCGAGCAGCCGCTGCCGTACCTCCGCCTTGCTATCCTCAATGTCCGGCGGCTCAACGGTGATGATGCTCAGCTCCACCTTCCTGGGTACGAGGGGAAGAGAATCTTCAGGAATGGTTTTGTAGTAATCTCTTATCTCCTCCGGCGTTACGGTGATAGTCTGTGCAATTGTCCCCTGGGTCTCCTGTATGATATACTGGTTGGTAAGCATCTCACGGAGGTCTTTCTTAATCTCAGCCATGCTCTTGTTGAAATAATTCTCCAGAGCCTGCTCTGAGCCGGCGCGACGCACATACTCGGAAAGCCTGCTGGTGAGGTCTGCTTCCACATTTTCCGGTGACACCTCAACCGAGTCAAGTCTCGCCTGGTCAAGAAACAGCTTTTGAATTAACTGATCTTCAAACACAAGGCAGCGGAGCTGCTCTATGGGGGTGGGGTCTTTTTCAGCCTTTCGCTGCAATACCTGTCCCTCAATGTCAGAGAGATATATCACCTCATTGCCCACTATGCCAACAATAGATTCCACTATCTGCTGACCGGCTGCGCTGTACCCTGCAAACGCCATCAGCGCAACTAATATGATAATCTTATATTTCATCTTCAGATCACTTGTTAATAGATTTGCAGGGTGCTACTCCTGACCGCCTCACTGTAAATACCGTCTTCGAGTTTTTGAAGGAAGTCATTCCTCCGGTTGTTAAGAATGATTGTCTTCACCTGTCCCCTGATATATTCGAATGGCGCAGTGCTGTTGCGCAGCCTGTATTCCCTGACGACAATAAAGTAAACATAATGGTCGTCCTTCATCTCTGCCGAGCTGTTGCGTGTCAGCCACTCTTCCTGCCTGTCAGACTCAAGCGGGACTTCCATCAGGAGCTGGGTGAAGGTGATCCATTCATCATCAAAGTCATCGTACCTGATGGCAAACTGCAGGCAATAATCTTCAAGCTCATGTATGTCTTCCGTCTGAGATGACTTGTAGAGCCTGCGCACTTTATCCAGATCAGGTGTCTCTGCCGGCATTTTTATCAGCAGCGCCTTGACAATGTTCGAAGTAAGGGTGAAGGTGTTGAGGTTGCCCACATAGTAGTCCTGCATTTCGCTCTCACTTACTACGGTATCCATTTTCTGTATGATCATTTGCTGCTGGTACTGATAGATAAGAAGATTATTCCTCATCTCATCGAGCTGCCTGTTCACCTCCGCCTTGTACTCGGCGGTGAGGTTCTGCTCGGCTCTGAGTGCCAGCAGTTCCTTCCGTGCCCAGCGACGTATGTAGCTCTGTATCGCTGAAATGCTGTCAGTCTCGTTCAGCCCGCTGATCACCAGGTTTGAAGGTATCTGATCAAGATATAGCATCCTGTCGCCGGCACGGGCAACAACAGTACGTTCAGCATCAGTGCCGGCATTTTTGCAGGCAGATACCAGGGTAAGCAGTGACAATATAATGATTCTGATGCTCATCAATACTCATTAATCTTCCGGCTGTAATTTGGTGCTTCACGGGTTATTGTCACATCATGCGGATGGCTTTCCGTGACACCGGCGCTTGTCACCCTGACAAACCGTCCATCTCTCTGAAGGGTGGCAATGTCAGGGGCGCCGCAGTAACCCATTCCTGATCGCAGTCCGCCAAGGAACTGGTAGATGACCTCGTTTAGTGTGCCCTTGTAGGGTACACGGGCAGTAATACCTTCAGGCACAAGTTTATGAATATCATCCTCCATATCCTGGAAGTATCTGTCTTTGGATCCCATCTGCATTGCTTCAACCGATCCCATTCCCCGGTAAGTCTTAAACTTACGTCCGTTATATATTATTGTCTCACCCGGTGATTCTTCCACACCGGCAAAGAGAGATCCTGCCATTATGCTGTCAGCTCCTGCAGCCAGTGCCTTGACAATATCTCCCGAGTATCTTATCCCGCCGTCGGCTATGACAGGCACCCCGCTGCCGCTGATGGCGGAGGCGACGTTGAATATTGCCGAGAGCTGTGGCACACCCACGCCTGCCACGACCCTGGTTGTGCAGATGGAGCCCGGTCCTATCCCCACCTTTACGGCGTCAGCGCCTTCATCAACAAGCATCCTTGCAGCGTCACCGGTGCCAATGTTCCCAACAACAACCTCTGTGCCCGGGAAAATCTTCTTTATCTCCCTGAGTATCTCGATGACACCTTTGGTATGACCATGGGCGGTATCAATTGCAATGGCATCAACGCCCGCCCCGACGAGCGCCTCTACTCTTGAGAGTGTATTTACAGCTATGCCCACTGCTGCAGCAACCCTGAGCCTTCCCCTCTCGTCCTTGCAGGCATTGGGTCTGTCCTTGGCCTTGGTCATATCTTTGTATGTAACGAGCCCCTTCAGCCTTCCCTTGTCATCAACAATAGGCAGCTTTTCAATTTTATGCTTCTGCAGTATCTCCGCGGCAGCTGCCAGGTCGGTCTGGTGACTTATGGTTATCAGCCTTGAGAGGGGTGTCATGACGTCACTTATGCTCCTTGAATAGTCACCCTCAAAACGAAGATCCCTGTTTGTCACAATTCCAACAAGAGCTCCGTCGTCATTGATGACAGGTATCCCGCCGATCCTGAACTCCTTCATCAGGGCCAGTGCGTCAGCCACGGTTGCGGTATCACCTATGGTCACCGGGTCGAAGATCATAACGCTCTCTGCTCTCTTGACCTTCCTCACCTGTGCCGCCTGCTGACCAATAGACATATTCTTGTGTATCACGCCAATGCCACCTTCACGGGCAATGGCAATAGCCAGTTCAGCCTCGGTGACAGTGTCCATCGCTGCCGAGATGATGGGCGTATTAATGATTATGTTGCGTGTAAAGCGCGATCTGAGGTCAACGTCGCGCGGCAGAACCTCCGAGTAGGCCGGAAGAAGCAGCACATCATCGAAGGTAAGACCTTCAAACATCAACTTATCTTCAGAGAATGACATCGGGCAGATTTTTATTTGGGGCGAAAATTACAAAAAAATGATGAGCACCAGCATATCTAAAATGTCAATAAAAGGTTAAAAATGAGTTTGAGTTACTATTTTTGCATGAAGGAGGCTGCATAACAATGTTACCGGACATTTACAGGGAGACCCTTGCCCGCTATTGGGGATTTACCTCTTTCAGGCCGTTGCAGGAGGAGATTATCGGTGCGGTGGCCTCCGGGAAGGATGTCATTGGACTGCTGCCTACCGGAGGAGGCAAGTCTGTAACATACCAGGTGCCGGCCGTTGCGCGTGAGGGCCTGTGTCTGGTGATCACCCCTCTGATAGCACTGATGAAGGACCAGGTCAATCGGCTGAAGTCGATGAATATCAAGGCTATGGCCATTCACAGCGGCATGACCCGCGAGGAGGTGGAGATAGCTCTTGACAACTGCCTGTACGGTGATTACAGGCTCCTTTACGTCAGCCCGGAACGG
>JALOMM010000018.1 GCA_025455535.1 Bacteroidales bacterium
TGAGTTTTTTCTGGGTCTCGGGAATAATTCAGTCGCTGCTGACACTCTATCACCGGAACAAAACATTCAGAAGCAGGGGTGAGACCGTTGAAAAAAAATCACCCGAGATATTCAACGCCTTCCTGCTGATACTCTTCTTCAGCGTTCTTGTCTTTGCCCTCGGTATACCTATAAAGAATGCGCTGCCATCAATCGGGATAAAACAGGATGTGCCTTACCTGGGCCTTCTGCTCTGGTATATCTTACTTAGCAACCCTGTGACGCTGATAGAGTACATCTATCTTCTGAATAACAGATCACACAGGATACTGCAATACGGGTTGTATACATACGGGGCGCAGATCCTGCTAGTTCTGGCACCGGTGATTGCAGGCTACGATGAGAAAAGTGCAATCTACGGACTATTCATAATCACGGGGGTGCGGTGGATATGGCTTATCATACTGCTCAGGCGTTATACACTGATAAAAGTATCGTTTGATTTCATCAGGGAGCAGCTCTATGTGGGAATGCCCCTGGTACTTACCTTTCTGATAAGCGGATCGGCACAGTATATTGACGGCATAATCATCTCAGCCTGCTATGAGGATCCCGGCGTCTTTGCAATGTTCCGCTACGGCGCCAAGGAGTTTCCGCTCGTGTTGCTGCTGGCGACAGGACTGAGCAACGCGCTCCTTCCCCAGTTCAGCACCCGTGAGGGAATGCGGGAGGCCCTGGTTACACTCAGGTCAAAATCGGAGAAACTGATGCACCTCCTCTTCCCCCTGTCAATAGTGACAATGTTCTTTGCCCGCTGGCTCTACCCGCGTGTTTTTACCCCTGAATTCACACGCAGCGCCGACGTGTTCCTTATTTATCTGCTGCTGATCATCCCCAGGCTTGTCTTTCCCCAGACTATTGTCATCGGAAGGAAAAGAAACAACATCACCCTTATTGCTGCTGCCGTTGAGATATGTATCAACATACCGCTGAGCCTCTTCCTCATAAAACCCTACGGGGTAGTAGGCGTCGCCCTGGCAACCTTCATCGTTTATTCGCTCGAAAAGATCTTCCTTATATGGTATGTGTGGGCGAAGATGAAGATTAAACCGTCAGAGTATATTCCTATGTTACCCTGGATATTATACTCCTCGGCAATCGTACTGCTGTTTGTGCTTATCGACCACCGCGTGATAAACTTCCATTAGCAGTGCGGCCCGGTTGTCCATAAAAATCAAAAAAAATTATCTTTGAGGCGGATTTGAACAGGCCTAACGCTTTTCCCGGATGAGCAGCGAAGAAAAATATTTTGAAAGATTTCGAAGGAATATTATTGGGATAGACCAGGAATATTCAACTCCGTATGGCCAGAAGAAGATCATCTACTGTGACTGGATCGCAAGCGGAAGGCTTTATAAACCAATCGAGGATAAGATTACGGGGGAATTCGGACCGTTTGTTGCCAACACCCATACCGAGACTTCGGAGACAGGCTCTGTCATGACATGGGCCTATCATCATGCGCAGGAGATCATCAAGAAGCATGTAAATGCCGGGCCTGATGATGTTCTTATTGCCACGGGCTCAGGCATGACTGCCGTGATTAACAAATTCCAGAGGATACTCGGGCTCAAGGGATGCACTCTCCCGAAGGGTGATCGTTGCCAGTCAGATGAGAACCGTCCCGTTGTATTTATAACACATATTGAACATCATTCAAACCAGACATCGTGGTATGAGACACTGGCCGATGTTGTGATTATCGAACCGGGAAAGGATCTTACCGTCGACGCTGAAAACCTCAGGAAGGCTCTTGAGCTATATAAGGACAGGAAATTCAAGATCGGTTCATTCTCTGCATGCTCGAATGTTACCGGCGTCTTTACCCCTTATCACCATATGGCCCGCATTATGCATGAGAACGGCGGCCTCTGCTTTGTCGACTTTGCAGCTTCGGCACCTTACGTGGATATTGATATGCATCCGGCAGACAGTATGGAGAAGCTTGATGCGATATTCTTCTCGCCGCATAAGTTCCTTGGCGGTCCGGGGTCTGCAGGTGTGCTTATCTTTGACAAGTCACTTTACAAGACATCCGTTCCCGATCAGCCCGGAGGAGGTACCGTCGACTGGACCAATCCGTGGGGCGAGTACAAGTATGTAGACAGCATCGAATCGAGAGAAGACGGTGGCACGCCGGGTTTTCTGCAGGTCATCAGGGCCGCACTGGCCATCAACCTGAAGCAGATGATGGGCACCGCCAGGATAAAGGAGAGGGAGGAGGAGCTGCTCGCGAAGGCTTTTAAAGGTCTTGAAGAGATAGAGGGTCTTCATATCCTTGCCCCTTCGGTAAAAAGGAGGCTGGGTGTCATATCCTTCTATATTGATGATATGCATTATAACCTGGTTGTCAAGCTCCTGAGTGACAGGTACGGTGTGCAGGTAAGGGGAGGATGCGCCTGTGCCGGCACCTATGGCCATTATCTCCTTGATGTCACCTATGACCACAGTCATCGCATCACCGAGATGATCAACAGAGGCGATCTATCTGAGAAACCCGGATGGGTGAGGCTGTCGCTCCATCCTGCAATGACAGACGGTGAGCTTGATACAGTCATCACGGCCCTGAAGGAGATAAGAGCCAATGGTGCAGCATGGAGCATGGATTATGATTACAACAGAAGGACAAACGAATACAGGCACCGGCTTGATGACGGCAGCAGCAGGCTGAAGGTAGAATCATGGTTTAAACTTCAAGGCTAAAAGGATGGATATTGTAGAAGTGACTACTGCCGCACATCGGAGGGAGTTCACAGAGTTCCCCAAAAGACTCTATAAAGGTGATCCTTACTGGGTCTCACCTCTTGACAAGGTGGCAGAGGCAGTCTTTGACCCGGCAGGCAACATTGCCTTCAGGCACGGAGTGGCCACGCGATGGATACTCGTTGATGACAGTGGCGCGGTCATAGGAAGGGTTGCGGCATTCATCGATGAGATACGGTCAAAGGCCAACAGGCAGCCAACCGGCGGCCTCGGATTCTTTGAGGTGATTGAATCAGAAGAGGCAGCATTCATGCTTTTTGACACAGCCCGCAAATGGCTTACAGACAGGGGAATGAAGGCGATGGACGGTCCGATCAACTTCGGGGAGAATGATAATTTCTGGGGGCTGCTTGTAGATGGCTTTACCCACCCGGGGTTCGGCATGCCATACCATAAGAGATATTACAGGAAATTCTTTGAGGATTACGGTTTCAGAACATATTTTGAACAGTACAGTTATCATAAGGACATATCATCCGTTGAGGTTTTTCCTGAACGGTTCATGAAGATAGCCGAATGGATCACCAGACGTCCGGGATACACATTCCGCCATTTTGAATACAGACACCGTGACAAGTTTGTCGCTGATATGGTCGAGATCTACAACACAACATGGGCGGTTTTCAAGGAAGACTTCACCCCGCTCGACCCTGAGATGCTTCGCAATACCCTGAAGGAGGCCAGGGCATTCATCGACGAAGAGCTGATCTGGTACGCTTATCACAACGACCGGCCCGTAGCCGTCTTTGTCATTTTCCCCGACCTGAACCAGATCATCAGGCATTTCAACGGCAGGCTGACACCCTGGAACATGATCAGGTTTGCCTGGTACCGGCTTACTCACAAGATGACCCGCGTGAGGGCACTGGTGGCAGGCGTGATACCTGCTTACCAGAACAGCGGAATTGAATCGGCCATATTCCTTCAGCTGTTTCATGTCTTCCGCAGGAAGAAGTATTATAAGGAACTTGAATTGTCGTGGGTGGGCGATTTCAATCCAAAGATGATCGGCATTTATGAGGCTGTCGGAGCACAGAAGGCCAAGACTCACATTACATTCAGGTATATGATCGATGACCGGCTTCCCTTCAGGATGTACAAGGAAGAGATGGCGGAAAACCTTGCAGAGCGTCAGGCAAAACAGGGAGGGTAAATTTTTTTGTCTCACTCTTTGTATATTTCTTATTGTTCATTATCTTTGCAAACCCTTAGAAAAGGGATTTTATTAAGTAACAAACTATATCAGGAGATGAAAGAAGGTATACATCCGGGCAATTACAGGTTGGTTGTATTTCAGGATATGTCAAACGGATATTCATTCATGACACGTTCAACTGCCTCGTCAAGAGACACGATCAAGTGGGAAGACGGCAAGGATTATCCGCTTATCAAGCTTGAGATTTCAAATACATCACATCCTTTCTATACCGGTAAGATGAAGCTTGTAGACACTGCAGGAAGGGTTGATAAGTTCATGAACCGTTACAAGACTCATCTCGATAAAAAGACGAAATAATCATTGATCATACTCTTTAAGGCTGCCCCTTCAGGCAGCTTTTTTTTTCTCCTGCAGCAATGTGCCTGCAACCATTATTATCTCAAAGTTGTTATAGGTCTGTGAGGGTCATGTTATATTTAAATCACTAATTTTGCTTAGTTTTTCGCATTTATGGAGAAGAAGGATTTCAGAAAGTGGGGCAGTATTGGTTTTCATGAACTGACGGATGAGGGGAGGGAGATAATTCCGATCCTTTCCGACGGAGACGACCAGGAGCTTGATGATATTGAGATACCGGGCAGTGTACCGCTGCTTCCGCTTCGCAATACCGTCCTGTTTCCCGGCGTCGTGATACCCATTGCTGTTGGCCGTTCCAAATCCGTTCAGCTCGTACGTGATGCCTATCGTGGCGATAAGCTCGTTGCAGCCGTGGCACAACTCGATGCTGAAATTGATGATCCGCAGGTGCGTGACCTTAATGTCGTCGGGACGCTGGGTCAGATAGTAAAACTGCTTGAGATGCCTGACGGCACCACCACTGCCATCATCCAGGGAAGAAGACGGGTCTCCGTGGTAAGCATTGTCCAGGAGGCCCCGTACATTACCGCAAGGGTGAAAGCCATTCCCGAAACAAAAGGATCAGAGGAAGATAAGGATTTCGAGGTGATAATAGGTTCGCTCAAGGACCTCTCGATGAAGATCGTGAAGCTCAATCCAAACATTAACCCCGAAGCCTCTTTCGCCGTCAGGAACATCGAGAACAGCACATACCTTATAAACTTTATCTGTGCCAACACTGAGCTGAATGTCAATGACAAGCAGAAGCTTCTTGAGGCACCGACTATGAGAGAGCGGGGTCTCAGGCTCCTTGAGCATCTTGTTCGCGAGATACAGCTCCTTGAGCTGAAGAACGAGCTGCAGTCGAAGGTTAAGTACGAGATAGACCAGCAGCAGCGTGAATTCCTTCTTCATCAGCAGATGAAGACCATCCAGAACGAACTGGGAGGCAATCCCACGGAGAAAGAGGTGGAGGAGTTCCGTGTGAGGGGTGCTGAGAAAAAATGGAATGAAGATGTGGCAAAGGTTTTCCACAGGGAGCTTGACAAGCTCTCACGCCTTAACCCTGCCGCAGCCGAATATTCGGTTCAGGTAAACTATATACAGACGCTCCTTGAGCTTCCATGGAATGAGTATACCACTGACAATCTTGACCTTAAGAATGCGCAGCGCGTTCTTGACGAAGATCACTACGGGCTTGAGGAGGTCAAGGAGAGGATACTTGAGCATCTTGCCGTACTGAAACTCAAGGGCGATCTTAAGTCACCGATATTATGTCTCTACGGCCCTCCGGGCGTTGGAAAGACCTCGCTTGGGAAGTCTGTCGCACGTGCCCTTGGCCGTAAGTATGCCCGTATGTCGCTTGGCGGACTTCATGACGAAGCCGAGATCAGGGGTCACCGCAAGACCTATATAGGAGCCATGCCTGGCAGGGTGGTGCAGAACATTCGCCGCGCCGGCTCATCAAACCCCGTCTTCATCCTTGATGAGATTGACAAGGTGGGACAGGACTTCAGGGGAGATCCCTCCTCTGCATTGCTGGAGGTGCTCGACCCTGAGCAGAATACACACTTCTATGATAATTTCCTTGAGCTTGAGTTTGACCTGTCAAAGGTGCTGTTCATTGCCACTGCCAATACCCTTTCCACTGTCAGCCCTGCCCTGCGTGACAGGATGGAGCTCATCGAGATATCAGGCTACCTGGTCGAGGAGAAGAGGGAGATAGCCGTTAACCATCTCATCCCCAAACAGCTCGAGGCTCACGGTGTGCGGAGCGATCAGTTTATGCTCTCAAATCCGGTGATCGAAGAGATCATCCAGAAGTATACCCGTGAATCAGGAGTGAGAGAGCTTGACAAGCGGCTTGCCAAACTGGTCAGATCAAGGGCCAGGGAGATAGCTTTCAACAGAGTGCCGGAGAGTGATGTCTCATCTGAAAATGTTGCGGAGATACTGGGCCCTCCGAAATACCTCAAGGATTTCTACGGCGGCAACGAGCAGGCCGGTGTGGTTACAGGACTGGCCTGGACCGCCACAGGGGGTGAGATACTTTTTGTAGAGGCCAGCCTGAGCCGTGGCAAGGGCAACCTGACGCTGACCGGTAACCTTGGTGAGGTGATGAAGGAATCGGCTGTCATAGCCCTGGAATATCTCAAGGCTCATGCCCCGCTGCTTGAACTTCCGGATACCTTCTCCGAAAAATGGAACATTCATATTCATGTTCCTGAGGGTGCCATACCCAAGGACGGACCTTCGGCCGGCATCACCATGGCAACATCGATAGCATCTGCCTTTACCCAGAGAAAGGTGAAAAAGTATGTGGCAATGACCGGTGAGATAACCCTCAGGGGAAAGGTGCTGCCTGTAGGCGGCATCAAGGAGAAGATACTTGCCGCCAAACGTGCCGGCATCAGGGAGATAATACTCTCGGTGATGAACCGTAAGGATGTGGAGGAGATAAATGAAAAATATGTCCGCGGCCTGAGGTTCAGGTATGTCGATACCATAATGGACGTCCTCGACCATTCTCTCCTGAAGCAGAGGGTGACCAACGCCAGGGATATAAACTTTGACTGATAATCAAAAGCATAGACATGAAGAAGGTAGCTGTTTTTCCGGGGTCATTCGATCCTTTTACAGTAGGTCATGAAGCCATTGTAAAACGTGCACTCCCCCTTTTTGACACGATCATCATTGCTGTCGGGGAGAATGCCGAAAAGAAAAATCTCTTTACCATCGGGAACAGGATCAAGATGATATCTGAGGTCTTCAGCGGGGAAAAGAAGGTAGAGGTGACCATGTTCAGCGGCCTGACAGTCAATTTCTGCCGCGAGAAAAAAGCCGGTTATATTCTCAGGGGGCTGCGCACCAGTGCCGATTTTGAATATGAGAGGGCACTGGGGCAGATGAACAGGATGATGGCTCCGGAGGTTGAGACACTCTTCCTTCTCACCGGGACAGAGCATACGCCAGTCAATTCGACGATTGTGCGCGACATTATAATAAAGGGTGGCGACGCCTCGATGTTTGTCCCAAAGGCGATAAAAATCGCGAAGTACCTCAGCAAATGATCATTTGACCCTGAGGGTGTAGTTCAGGAGATCAAGTAGTGACTGGAAGGTATTCGATTTGATCTTTGCAATCTCGTCAGGGGCCAGCCATTCTGCATGTGTGATCCCCTCCTCAGCCTGCGGCTGTGTTATCATCTCCCCGCTGTAGCTCATGGTGAACCAGTGGGTCTTTTTCATGTAGGGCTTGTTCTCAAAGAGGTATGTATGGTAGCTTGGGAGAAGAGGAGCCATAATCATGTGTCCCTTCAGGTTGCATTCTTCCTCCACCTCCCTCATGGCGCACTCCTCGGGTGATTCACCCTTCTCCATGTGTCCTTTTGGAAGATCCCACCTGCCGTATCGCTTGATAAACAGGTATTTGCCTGAAGGATGCCCTACCAGCCCACCGGCAGCTTCCGTAACCACGAACCAATTGCTGAAAACATCCCACAGGTTGTTGATATCAGATGAATAAATATTAAGGGAAGGTATGTCATTATTGACGGCAAACTGTGATATTTGGGCATAGAGCTCAGCTCTCTCGTGGTATTTGTGGAACAGGGCATATTTTTGCACCCTGTCAGGCTCGGGAGAGAGTGTGATCACCCTGTTGTCAAAATATACTTTATACCTCAGCATATGGATGATATAGCAAAGAAAACCGCACAATATCTGCTACAAATTAAAGCAATTAAATTGCAACCCGCAAAACCTTTTACCTGGGCCTCGGGGTGGAGGTCACCCATCTATTGTGACAACCGCAAGACACTCTCATTCCCGGAGGTGCGTACTTTTATCAGGGAGTCATTTGCGGTCAGGATAAGGGAGTTATATCCTGAGGCAGATATGATAGCCGGAGTTGCAACAGGGGCCATCGCTCACGGAGCGCTGGCGGCAGATAAGCTGGCTCTGCCGTTTATTTATGTCAGGTCGGGTGTCAAGGAGCACGGGCTCGGTAACCAGATAGAAGGCTATTATGAAAAGGGGCAGAAGGTAGTTGTTATTGAAGACCTTATCTCCACCGGAGGAAGCAGCCTGGGGGCTGTGCGTGCCCTCCGTGAAGCCGGATGCGAGGTACTGGGCATGATAGCCATCTTCACGTACGGCTTTGGCAAGGCTGCAGATTCATTCGCAGCTGAAGGGTGCCGCCTCGACACCCTGAGCAATTATGGTGTGCTTGTAGAGTTGGCGGCAGCAACGGGTTATATATCGGATAATGATGTTGAGACACTGAAGGAATGGAGAACCAACCCTTCTGAATGGGGAAGGGATATTCAATGAGCCCAGTGACTACATATACAAGCAGGAAGGGTGTTGTCCCATGCGGCGACAGTGACCTGTATACCTTTCTTACAGATATGCGCAATTTCAGATCGGTGGTGCCCGAAAACATCATTACCGACTGGCAGGCTACCGAAGACAGTTGTTCATTCAGGGTGGAGAACACCGGTAAGGTAACCGTTGAGCTGAACGACGCCCTGCCTCATTCAATGGTGAGTTACGCGGCAGAGATGATGCTTACGGGCAGGGTGATGGTGCGTGTGATGATCGAATATGAGAACGGAGCCCGGTCCGGCATATGGCTTAAGGCAGACGTGAATATGAATCCTATAGTCAGGATGCTGGTAGGAGACTCTGCACAGAGGTATCTTGATGCCGTTATCGGGGCAATAGAGAATTTCAAGGGTTATGAGAAGATCAGAGGATGTAATCAACCTCTTTGAATGCGTATTCAGTTGTAAGGCCGTTCTCCCTGCGGATCGATATCAGTCCTGAGTCCTTTACACAATCAATCATCCCGGTGAATTCCCCCTCAGCATCGCTGTAGCGGTGCCACTCGCCGCGCCTGTACAGGAGACGGTGATAGTCGTCAGACAGTTTTTCATGGGCTCCGGATACAACCATATGATAACGGATATCCAGTAGGCGGATCAGTTCATCCCTTATTCTGTTCAGGTCATGCTCCATCCCTGTCAGCTGTGCCAGCGACACAGGGTTGGGGGCTCCGCTCATGAAGGTCTTCTGGTTCACATTCAGCCCTATCCCGGCAACCGTGCTGCAGAGGGTCCCGCCCATCACGCTGTTCTCTATCAGGATACCTGCTATTTTGTCATGTCCGGCATATATGTCATTCGGCCACTTTATCCGTGTCGCGGGAACCATTGTTCTCACGAGATCACAGACCGCCAGTGAGACCATCCGGGAAATTATAAACTGTCCTTCCGGTCTTATCATTGTGGGGTATAATATCACGCTCATCAGAAGGTTCTTTCCTGCCTCACTCTCCCAGCTGTTGCCCTTTTGCCCTCTTCCTCCCTCCTGGAATGAGGCTGTTATCACGGTACCTTCCGCAGCCTTCCCCGGGCTCGCCAGAGATGAGGCAACGGTGTTGGTGGATGTGACTTTTTCATGATGTATCACTGATGATCCTATTATCATATTTATCTGAATTTTAAGGTTGATAATGTGAGTAATTCGCTCATTATCCGGGAGGGTGAACAAATTGGCATCCTAATTGTAAAAAGAAGTGGAGCCGGACGAAAATACGGATAAATGTTCGTAATTTTGCGGCAATTATAAAGGAACTGTTTAAATCTGAAAGGATTATTGATGAGAAAAACCGATAAAGAGGCCACTTTGGTAAGGGATAGCGTAGTTAAAGGGTTATTTGAAAAGAAGGGGGAAAAGGTGGCATTGATCGATTTGAGAAAAATTGAAAACAGAGTGTGTGATTACTTCATCATCAGTCACGCCACTTCGTCAAAACAGGTTGATTCCCTTGCGTGGTCAGTAGAGGATATTGTACGGCGTGAGACAGGGAGAAAGCCTTATCATATCGAGGGCAGGGAGAACTGCATATGGGTTCTGCTTGATTACGGTGACATTCTCGTTCATATTTTCCAGCAGCCATACAGGGAGTTTTATAATCTTGAGTCATTATGGGCAGACGGAACCCTGACAATGCTTGAGGACAAAGTAGTAAAGAAAGGTGTTTGATATATGGCAGAAGACAAGGAACCATCAAAGGATATTAAGAATGATAAGAACTCAAAGCCGAAGTTCAATTCGAACTGGATATTTGTAATTCTTATTCTGTCAGTTTTTGCAGTTCAGATCTTCTTCACCGGCAAGAGCAGCCAGAAAGCCGGTCAGAGGGAGATAGAACAGATGGTCATTAACCATGACATTGAGAAGGTAGTTGTCATAAACAAAGATCATGCTGAGATATATATAAAGGCTGACTCGCTCAAGAGCGGACGTTATCCTGATTTTGAGGAGCAGAAGAGCTTCGGCCTTCAGCCCCAGAAACCTCAGTATTTCCACAACTTCGGAACGGTAGAGCTTTTTGAGGAGTTCTTTGCTGGAGTGCAGGAGAAGGCGGGTTACAGCGAAACAGAATGGATTCATCTTGAATACCAGACAAGGAAAGACTACTTTGGAACATTCCTCGGGGTGATACTTCCTTTCCTGCTGATAGCCGCTGTCTGGATATATTTCATGCGCCGGATGGCTTCAGGAAGCGGCGGTGCCGGAGGGAATATCTTCAGCGTGGGCAAGTCAAAGGCGCAGATCTTTGACAAGGACACGCATGTAAAGATAAACTTCAACGATGTGGCCGGCCTTGAGGAGGCCAAGACGGAAGTGATGGAGATAGTCGATTTTCTGAAGAATCCGAAGAAGTATACCTCCCTTGGAGGCAAGATTCCGAAAGGGGCTTTGCTGGTTGGTCCTCCCGGTACCGGGAAGACCTTGCTTGCCAAGGCTGTGGCAGGAGAGGCCAATGTCCCCTTCTTTTCAATCTCAGGGTCTGACTTTGTCGAGATGTTTGTCGGGGTGGGTGCCTCACGGGTGAGGGATCTCTTCAGGCAGGCAAAGGAGAAGGCCCCCTGCATAGTCTTCATCGATGAGATAGATGCGGTGGGGCGGGCCCGCGGACGCAATCCAAACTTCGGGGCAAACGATGAGCGCGAGAATACCCTCAACCAGTTGCTGACAGAGATGGACGGCTTCGGCACCAACAGCGGTGTCATAATACTTGCCGCCACCAACAGGGCTGACATACTCGACAAGGCTCTGCTCAGGGCCGGGCGCTTTGACCGTCAGATACATGTCGAGCTCCCTGACCTGAAGGAGCGTGAGGCCATCTTCAAGGTGCACCTGCGTCCTATCAAGCTTGAGGAGAGTTTCGATATCGCTTTCCTTGCCAAGCAGACACCGGGATTTTCGGGGGCTGACATCGCAAATGTATGCAACGAGGCTGCCCTTATCGCTGCGAGGCGAAACAAGAATGTCGTTGAGAAGCAGGATTTCCTTGACGCCATCGACCGTATCATCGGGGGGCTGGAGAAAAAGAACAAGATCATATCCCTCGAAGAGAAAAAGACTATCGCCTATCACGAGGCGGGTCATGCTACCTGCAGCTGGCTGCTTGAACATGCCAGCCCTCTGCTGAAGGTGACCATCATTCCCAGGGGGAAAGCACTTGGTGCTGCCTGGTACCTCCCTGAAGAGAGATCGATCTCCACACGCGAGCATATTCTTGATGAGCTTGCCTATGCCCTTGGAGGAAGGGCCGCAGAGGAGATCGTCATCGGCAAGATATCGACAGGCGCCCTCAGTGACCTTGAAAAAGTCACCAAACAGGCATATGCCATGGTGGCCTGGTTCGGCATGTCAGGCGAAGTCGGAAACATGAGCTTCTACGACTCATCGGGCCAGTCAGACTATGGCTTCACCAAGCCATACAGCGAGAAGACGGCGGAGCTTATCGACAGTGAAGCAAAAAAGATCGTTGAGGAATCATATCTCAAAGCCAAGGAGATTATCTCATCCAACATTGACGGACTGAGACAGCTTGCCGAACAGCTGCTGGAGAAGGAGGTCATCTTCAGTGAGGATCTGGAACTGATCTTCGGCAAAAGGAGGGGAGACACTTCAGCCAGGGATATGACCGAGCAGACAAAGAGTGCTGAAGAACCCAC
>JALOMM010000184.1 GCA_025455535.1 Bacteroidales bacterium
TGAGGATGTCAGCAGCGGGAAGTTCGGCCGTCTTGATGACTGATTACTTATTCCTGGCGGGAAAGATTTGCGATTAACGATTATCTTTATGATTCATTTATCCTGAATGATAAAGAACATTCTTCTCATTGGTGCCGGAGGTTTCCTGGGCAGTATAGCAAGATATTTTGTCTCACTGCTGAACCTGAGCATCAGTTTCTACTCGGTGCCGGTAGGCACTCTGTTAGTGAATGTGACAGGGAGCCTTGTCATCGGATTCCTTACAGGCATTGCCGACAAGAGCATGATCCTCTCAACCGAGTGGAGGCTCTTTCTGATGGTAGGTCTGTGCGGCGGCTTCACAACATTCTCAACATTCACGAATGAGAACCTCATGCTTCTCCACAACGGACAGCTGCTCACCGTACTGCTTTACACAGGACTGAGCATCTTTCTTGGATTTCTCGCCGTATATATAGGATATGTTATTACAAATCTTCTTTGATAATGAAAGCACCAAATCATTCTGTCATGAAGGTCTATGCCAGCTCCACCGACCGTCTGGGCTCGCAGCTTCTGTATGAGGCCATCGTTTATAAAGCCAAAGAAACAGGACTGTCTGGTGTGACCGTCTATCGCGGTGTGATGGGATACGGACTGAGCAGTCATGTCCACACCTCAAGGTTCTGGGAGCTGACAGACAAGCTTCCGGTAGTGATCGAGATAATCGACTCACACGAGAAGCTTGAAAGTTTCTATAGCATCATCGGGCCTGAACTGAATGCTCTTCCGAAGGGATGCCTGGTCACAATCAGCCCCGTGGAAGTCAGGCTCCACAAACCCGGAACCCGGGGCGGTAAGTAAGGCCATAAAAGATTTTTTTAAAAAAACCTGAAAAAAATTTGGATATTAATGTTATTTAAATCTAACTTTGTGTTAGAAATAATTAACAATAGTATTATGAAAAGAGCGTTAATTGCATTGGTCGTATCATTAATTGTGCTTGCCTCCGCAGCACTCTGGTTCTTCAAAATGGAGAAATCCGTTACTACCCCCGAGTTATTAACCTTCGGGATTATCATCGTACTGGTCGGATTCGGGTTGTATTTCGCCTACATTAGATTTACTGGCGCCAGGAGGGATGAACCGCCGGAGGATGAACTGTCAAAGAAGATGCTTCAGAAAACAGCTGCCTGGTCGTACTACATCTCGCTTTACATGTGGGTCTTCATGATCTGGCTCAAAGACAGGGTTACCCTTGACACGGAGCAGGTTCTTGGTGCAGGCATCCTGAGCATGGCCGTCATCTTTTTCCTCTGCTGGGTCGTCATCAGATTCAGGGGTTTACGCAATGAATAACAGGATCAGGGAGTTCAGGGCGCGGCATGACATGACGCAGGACGACCTGGCAAAGAAAGTCAATGTAAGGCGTGAGACCATTGTGTTCCTTGAAAAGAACAAGTACAATCCTTCCCTGAAGCTGGCTCACGATATTGCCCGGGTCTTCGGTGTGGCCATAGAGGATATATTCCTCTTCGACAATTAAATTTACGGCACCGGTTTTTGTCGGGTAAACCTTGCAGTTATCCGGCAGATTGCATAAATTTATGGTGCATTTCCTCTTTTAGTGTGCAACATAAATTTTAAGCCATGCTGGTCAAGACCTTCAGTGCTGCCGTTTTCGGTATTGAGGCTGTTCCCGTCACCATAGAGGTTGATGTCACCCGGGGTGTGAGGTACATGCTTGTGGGGCTGCCCGATGCGGCCGTCAAGGAGAGTCAGCAGCGCATTGAGTCGGCTCTGCGTGCCGTAGGCCTCAGGTGGCCCGGCAGACAGGTCATTATCAACATGGCTCCTGCCGACATACGGAAGGAAGGTGCGTCATATGACCTGCCTCTGGCTGTTGGCATACTTATCGCCTCAGAGATGGTTCGGGGAGAGAGGCTTGACGGGTTGTTGCTCACCGGTGAGCTCTCACTTGACGGAGCAATAAAACCTGTCAAGGGGGTGTTGCCTATGGCGCTTCAGGCCCGTTCATCAGGCTTCCGCGGAGTGATGGTGCCGTCGGAGAATGCCCCGGAGGCTGCCGTCGTTGACGGTCTTGACGTCTATGGTGTCAGCAGCCTCACGGAGGTGCTTCAGATCGTTAGAGGTGAGACTGTCCCTCGCCCGGTTAAAGTCGATATAGCGTCCCTCTTCCGCCAGGAGGGTAACATCTATGACTCTGATTTCTCAGATGTCAGGGGGCAGGAGAGTGTCAAGCGTGCTCTCGAGGTAGCCGTGGCGGGAAGTCATAATGCGCTGATGATCGGTCCGCCAGGGTCAGGCAAGACGATGCTTGCCCGCCGCCTGCCTACAATACTGCCGCCGATGACTCCTGAGGAGGCCCTGGAGGCGACGAAGATCCATTCCGTGGCTGGCAGGATCGAGAGCCATGTGTCTCTCATGACCCGGCGCCCGTTCCGCAGTCCGCATCATACAAGCTCTGACATCGCCCTCGTGGGAGGAGGCACGGTGCCGCAACCCGGAGAGATAAGCCTGTCGCACAACGGGGTGCTGTTCCTTGACGAGCTGCCGGAGTTCAAGCGCAGTGTGCTGGAGGTGTTGCGACAGCCGCTGGAGGACAGGATAATAACCATTGCCAGGGCAAGACTCAGCTGCGATTTCCCCGCGTCGTTCATGCTCGTTGCCTCTATGAATCCATGTCCCTGCGGATTTCATAACCATCCCGAAAAAACATGTACCTGTTCTCCGGGTATGGTTCAGAAGTATCTCAGTCGTATATCTGGGCCGCTGCTTGACCGCATAGACATCCATATCGAAGTGGTGCCGGTGAACTATGAGAAGCTTGCCGGGGCTGCCACGGCAGAGTCATCCGCAGCAGTGCGCGAACGGGTTGTGAGAGCCCGCGCCCTGCAGACAGCACGTTATTCAGGCATTGACGGGATATACTGCAACGCGCAGATGACCTCATCGCTGATCAGGAGATACTGCCATCTCGATGAGACCGGAGGACGTCTTCTCAGGGCAGCAATGGAGATGAGAGGGCTGTCGGCAAGAGCTTATGACAGAATACTTAAGGTGGCCCGCACTATTGCAGACCTCGACGCATCTGAAAACATCAGTCCTGATCATATCTCAGAGGCAATCAACTACCGCAGCCTTGATCGTGAAGGGTGGGCCGGATAAAAATTCATTCAATATTTTTTAACACTGACAATTTTAACTATTTTGCGGGTGAATAAAATTTACCTCTTCCATATTAGTCGGAAAGTATGGACCTAACTAAAAGATTAAGAAATAAGCTTGCCAACGAGCATCTGATGTTCGCTTACCGCGGACAGGTGACAAGTGATAACTCGGTTTTGCTGCTGACCCTTCTCGAAAGGGAGATGGAGTTCTCGGACTTCAGCCTTCAGGGTCGCAAACGGCTGTTCATGTTTGTTCTCGAGAACCTGCAGAATATCACCAGGCACAGCTCCACCCCCGTCCACGAGATGACCTCAATGGTACTCTACAGCAAGACGGAAGACGGCTACACCGTTATTACCGGAAACACGATCAGGAAGGAAGATGTGAAGGGTCTGAAGGGAAACCTTGAAAAGATCAACAGCCTTGACCCTGACCAGATCAGGGATGTTTACCGGACGATGCTGCAGGACTCAAACATAGGGCACAAGGGAGGGGCAGGCCTGGGGCTGATCGAGATGGCACGCAAGACGGGGAACAGGCTTGATTACGACTTCATTCCCATAGATGAGGAATATTTCTATTTCATTCTCAGCAAGACGGTTGACGCCGGGGGAAAGGGAGTACACAGTCCGGGTGCCACCATAGCATTCAATGGCAGGAGAGCGATGCTGCTGGAGCGTATGATGAAATCAAACAAGATCGATTTCATCTGGGCAGGGCCGCTGACACATGACATAGGGAAGGAGCTGCTTAGCTTCAGTGAGACCACGATGCATGAGGCAGAGCTTGAGCATAATCTTCATAAGCGCGTCTTTGCAGCGCTGATAGAGCTTCTGCAGAACGTTGCGCAGCACAGCCCGGGTTTCAGGGCAGAACGACAGTTCGGCATACCTGTTGCGATGATAAGGAACACCGGCAAG
>JALOMM010000185.1 GCA_025455535.1 Bacteroidales bacterium
GGAGGCCGGCCTGCTCAAGGGCAACCAGGTTGTCATCTCGTTCATGAACGCGGCAACAATGGATGAGGAGGCCCTGTCGATGATGATGCGGAAACGTATCACAGCCCTGGCCTGCGAGAAGATAAGAGACACTGACGGCGTCCTGCCGATAGTGGAAACAATGAGTGAGATAAGCGGTGTAACGTCTGTCCTTCTGGCATCTGAATACCTGAGCAACACTTCAGGCGGAAAAGGGGTGATGCTCGGAGGCGTAACCGGGGTAACCCCGACAGAGGTGGTGATCATCGGAGCCAATACTGCAGGTGAGTATGCCGCACGTGCTGCGTTGGGGCTGGGCGCCATCGTAAAGGTCTTTGACAGCTCGGTGCACCGCCTCAGGCATTTCCAGAATCTTCTTGGACAGAGATTATACACTTCAACATTCCATCCGCAGGTACTTAAGAAAGCAATGAAATCAGCCGATGTTCTCATCGGGGCCCTGGCAGCAGACGATCTCAGGTCGTCCTTCTTTGTGACCGAGGAGATGGTCCGGGGAATGAAACGGGGATCTGTCATTATTGACCTCAGCGTCGACAGCGGCGGTTGCGTGGAAACAACCGAGTGCAGGGCCATTAAGGATCCGACCTATGAGAAGCATGGCGTGATCCACTACTCTGCCTGGAACCTTCCGTCAAGGGTGCCAAAGACAGCTTCGATAGCGCTGAGCAACGTTTTCAGACCGCTGATGCAGGAGATAGCAGATGCAGGAGGTATAACACCCATGCTGAAATTCAATACCGGCCTACGCAGCGGGGTATATGTTTACAACGGGATACTGACCAATGAGATGCTTGGGCAGAAATTCGGTATACTCTCAAAAGATATCAATCTGCTGCTCGCCGCTTTCTGACATTCAGAGCCACGACAGGGAGGCCTCCAGACCCTTCTGTACGACCCTCGCCCTGCGTCCTATATAGACAGCCCGGTTGTCGCTTATGTGTCCTGACGGGAAGTTGAAAAGCACGGGGTAACTGTAATGCCCGACAATATCCAGCACTATCTCTTCAGCACTCTTGTTGTATTTTATGCTCCCCTGTTCAATCTTCTCCATCCCTCCCACAATGAGAGCCGCCAGGTTTCTCAGTCTTCCCGTGAGACGCAGTGACGTAAGCATGCGGTCAAGATGATAATAGTATTCTCCCACCTCCTCAATGAAAAGTATTGCCCCCTCAGTGTCAGGCTCACCCGGCGTTCCGGTGAGACTGTATATCAGTGAGAGATTGCCTCCGGTGACCGGCCCCTCAACCGTAAAGTGAGCGTCATGCGAGCTCTTCCATGCAATGGGCTCCGGCTCTCCCCTGAGGGCCCTCATCACAGAAGTAAAGCTCTCCGGTGTTTTTTTCGGATTGGAATAATTGAGGGGCATCTCGGCATGAAGCGAAACTACTCCGCATATCTTGTTAAGCCAGAGATGCAGAACGGTTATGTCACTGAATCCGACATACCATTTCGGATTCTTACGTATGCCGGTGAAGTCAATCCTGTCAATGATCCTCGACATGCCGTAGCCGCCCCGGGAACAGAATACCGCCTTCACAGAGAGATCGTCAGTCGCCTTCTGAAAATCATCAAGACGCTCCCCGTCAGTTCCGGCAAAGCATCCGCTTTGATTATAGACATTATCTCCGATCACAACATCGTACCCTTCGCCGGAAAGCATCTTCGCTGCCTTCACCACCACTTCCTTCTCGATGATACCCGACGGAGAGACAATGGCAATGCGGTCACCCTTTTCAAGATATGGCGGAATAATTAATTGTTTCATCCTGACATGCTGTATATGACAGGATCAAAAATACACTTTTTATTTAACCCCCTGCAAAGGCTGTCATCCTCAGACAGAAGATGGCTTCAGGAGAAAAACGAGGCTGCTGTATCGAAGAGTCTGTCGAAGGTTCTGTCTACCGGGTAACTGAATCTGTCACCACTGACAGGGAAGGGTATCTCATGTGTGAAGGGATAATCGGCGGACCAGACCTCACAGTCAGCACCCTCCAGTGCAGCTGACACAGCAGCGGTGGGAATGACCTGATCTCCAGCTATTGTGACTGCCTTTATCCTGCCGCCGGTCTTCATGAACGGGTTACCGTAAAGACTTCGCATCCTGGGGAGAGAGCTCATGGCAAAAAAGGCCTCCCCCGCAGATGTGTCAGTGACAGTCCGTGTAAACCTGTCCCTCCTGGTCTTTCTTATCTCTTCAAACTCGTCGATATAGAAACTTATGAGACGGTCAAAGGCCCGGCTGTCCATTATGAGTCTGGAGGTTCCGTTCATGGTGTTGAGGGTGCTGCCGCCGCAAAAAAGGAAACAGCGGCTGTCATCTGGAAGCATTTTGCTGCGCGAGAGCATCAGCACCTGTGCAAGCATGGCTCCTATTGAATAGGCAAAGATGTCAACAGTGCCTCCCTCCCTGATGTGTGAGTGCTCCCCTCTCTGTATGATGCCGATAAGATCAGCGATATCACATACGGTCTGATATCCGGAAAGAAAGAACCGCTGCGGTGACAGTGACATGCGGGTGCTCAGGGCAACATTGACAAACGATGCCAGGCGGGGGGAGGGATCTTCGGACGTCCTTGCGGCAACGGCAGGCATCATAGCGTGCCTGTCAAACCAGCTGCGGGGAGAACGGTTCATATGGAAGGCTATGGGGAAGAATATTACCGGTCTGCCGCTGTCCGTGGCAAGCCTGATACCCCATTGAAGATACTTGCTCCAGCTCCGCTCGTTAAGACCGTGAAGCAGAATAATGGCTCCCCTCCCGACGGCTCCGTCAGGTATCAGTATGTGATAGCTGAATGTGTTGTTTGTGCGTGACATGCCATCGTTGAGGAAGAAACTCATCACCGCTCCCGGCAGGTTCCTGTCAGCAGGAAATGAATACCCGTTTCCCGAACTGAAGACCTCGCTCACGACTCTTATGCCTGTTCCGGGAATCAGCCCCTCCGGCATGCTCCCCCTGAACAGTGAACAATAATCCCTTTCCTGTAATGTGTAGCCCATTTTTTTTATGCAAACAAAATCAATGTCTTCGCGTCATCAAAAAAAAAGGTATCCCCCCTCCGGCTCTGGGCCGGAAACCGGGTATACGGGGCCAAAGGCTCCCCTGTGGGGTGAATTACTTATGGGCAGAAGAGCTGTGGAATGTGAAAGGACGTTAAAAATGCTACTTTTGTTGCCAGAGGCGCAAGAATGAAAATTGATCTGAACAGGAAGCTTCCGAAATACCTGACCGAAAGAGGGAACATTGTCAGGCATATCATCTTTACTGCAGCATTCGCCCTGCTGTTCATAAATCTCTACAAACCTTTCGGGGTTCAGACATGGTTTGAGGTTTCAACCCCGGTGCTCATAGTCTATTCGAGCGGGGTGATCCTTACCGGCATTCTGGTTGTGGCAATAAGCCGTATCATCATGTACCAAACCGTCAGGCGGGGCAGGGAACTGCTGATCTATCAGTACCTCCTGTGGGTGGCGGCGGAAATTGTCAGCATGGCTCTGTTTTATACCTTTTATGAAAAGGTCTTCCTGAAGGACGGGCGAAGTTTTCCTGACCTGCTGCACATCTCTGTACTGAACACCTCCCTCACTCTCCTCCTGCCTTACTCAGTGCTCTGGCTCTACTTTTCATGGCATGACAAGAAGATGATGCTTGCCGGAATGACGGAAATGGCTGAACCGGCAGGGCAAAAACCGATGATACCGCTCAGAGATGACAGGGGTATACTGCGCCTGTCACTCAAGAGATCCGACATCCTCTATCTCCGGGGAAGCGATAACTATGTCACTGTCTGGTACCAGTCGCATGACAAACTGATGAAGTTCATGCTGAGAAATACACTCAGGGCCATGGAAGAGGAGCTTCATCAGGAGTCAGTCATCAGATGCCATCGCTCTTTCCTTGTCAACATTGAACATGTCAAGCTCATCAGGCGCGAAAAGGATGGCCTGCAGCTTGAGCTTGACTGCACACCCCCCGAATCAGTTCCCGTATCGCGCACATATATGCAGCAGGTGCTCACGGCCTTCGGTCAGGAGGCATA
>JALOMM010000186.1 GCA_025455535.1 Bacteroidales bacterium
ACTGCGACCATTCCTCTCTGCCCCGTATCTGATATCCATTCTCGATGTAGAAAACTGGTACATGATCGTAAGGGGTGAATACCTGATCCTGTACCTGATTATAATATCAGGATCATGGCTTGCCTATTATATCTATCCAACCTCATGGTTCAGAACAGTGGTAAAGGCAATGTCTGCGGCCTCCCTTTTATGCATCATCACCGTACTCGTCTCACCAGTATATGTCTTTGCGTATACGGTCTTTTTAGTACAGGCAATAGCAGTCATGATCCTGGTCTACGCACTTGTGATGAGCCTCAGGGGAATGCTGAAAGGAAGCCGGATAGACACGGTATACTTTCTTGCAATAATTGCAATGGCCATTGGAACAGTGGCTGACATACTTCTCGCCAACGGTCTCGAGGAGAAGCAGCAGATATACATCCTTTCATTCCTGATGATGGTTTTTGTGTTCATGCAGGCTACCCTGCTAATCAGGGAATGGGTGAGGTCAGCCATGGAAAGGGAGAGGCTCGCCATGCAGCTTGAGGAACTGAACCGTAACCTCGAGAACAGGGTTGACGACCGGACAAAAGAGCTCAGGCTGAAGAGCGAGGAACTCAATGCCCGTAATGAGCAGATCGCGATGCAGAATAAGAAACTGTCAGACACCGTGCAGCTTAAGAACAAGATCTTCTCTGTCATATCACATGACCTTCGGAGCCCCGTTGTGAATATTCTCTATACACTTAATATGCTCAGGGAGGAAGAGTACAGGAACCAGACCGAGGCCCTTGCAGCTTCAGGCATTCAGTACGCCCAGATGGTGATCAACCTGCTTGAGAATATGCTTGTATGGGGAAGAGGGCAGGAAGATATGATACGTTATGCCCCATCCTCAAATGACATGGCAGACATCATCCTTACCAACATGAGCATAATGAAGGAGAGTGCTGACAGGAAAGAAATTGAGCTCAACTTCACCCAGGTGGGCAGGACGACGGGATGGTTTGACAGGGACCTCATGGACATCGTGGTCAGAAACCTTCTCTCAAACGCAGTCAAATTCACACATCGCGGAGGGAGGGTGACAATCCACCTAAAGGAAAGAGAGGATAACCGCGAAGGACTGATAATAAAGGTATGTGACAACGGCATTGGCATGAGCGAAGAACTTCAGAAGAAACTCTTCACCGACGCCTATGTACCCACTACTTTCGGGACTGATCAGGAAAAGGGGACCGGAATAGGACTGAAGCTGGTAAACGAACTGGTTATGATCAGCAGAGGCGAAATCTCGGTTGAAAGCACCCCCGGAAGCGGCACATGCTTCACGGTCAGCCTGCCCGGAAAACAGAGAGGGACAAAAAGCCAGGGCTCCTGACTGTAATATAAATCATCTGTTGCATTTAATCTCATTGCTAAAAGGCAAATTTGCACTTTGGTATAACCGTACAATTATGCAAAGAGATATTATAAAGATAGATGAAGAGCTGTGCAATGGATGCGGACTCTGTGTTCCCAACTGCCACGAGGGGGCACTGCAGGTCATTGACGGCAAGGTAAGGCTTGTTTCAGAGCTTATGTGTGACGGGCTGGGTGCCTGCATCGGGCACTGTCCTGAAGGTGCGATAACAATTGAAAAGCGCGAGGCCGAGCCATATAATGAGACAGCTGTCATAAGCGAAATGGTCACAAAAGGTCCGAATACCATGATAGCACATCTCAAGCATCTGAAAGATCACCGGGAGTTCGGATACCTGAAAGAGGGAGTGGCATGGTTACAGGCAAACAAGGGCAAAATTGCCTTTGATGTTGACCAGGTTATCAGTACCGTTCACAATCATGGCAATCCCCGGGCTGCGGTTGTTCAGATGCAGCCTCAACATCACCACGGCGGCGGCGGATGCCCCGGAAGCAGTGAAAGGGTAATCGCAGCACCGGTAAAGACAGCACCTGATGCCGACATCCCTTCAGAGCTGAGACACTGGCCGGTGCAGATGCACCTGATTAATCCGAACGCTCCCTTCTTCCGGGGTGCCGACCTTTTGCTGGCAGCCGACTGCGTCGCCTTTTCACTCGGCTCATTTCACTCAGCCTTCCTCAGGGGCAAGTCACTGGCAATAGCCTGCCCGAAACTTGATCACGGCTCAGAAATATATATCGAAAAACTGGTTGCCCTTATCGATGTAGCCAGGGTCAACACCATCACAGTCATGATGATGGAGGTCCCGTGCTGCGGGGGACTGATGCAAATGGTGCGCAGTGCCCTTGAAAAAGCGTCAAGAAAGGTGCCGGTAAAAAAAGTGCAGGTAAGTATTGACGGGAAAATACTGAGTGACGACTGGGTCTGAACTGATAAATATCATATCAGTATTTATGCTTAAATTATAGCAGCCGGACTTCAGGGTGATGCTAAATATTACTATTTAAGATACCTTTAGATGCTAAATAACATAAAGTATGGTATCCGGAACAGGCGAAAATTCAACCAATCATAAGTATTATCTGGGTCTTGACATTGGGTCTGTCTCTCTTAATACGGTCATTCTGGACGATAAATTCACTGTCATCGAGGAGCACTATGATTATGTACACGGGAAGCCCTTCGATGTGCTCCTTGAAAGGCTTTCATCGGTTCTGGAGAAATATAGCCCGGCGTCACCAGAGGGTCTTGCCCTTACCGGCACAGGAGGAAAGCTTGCAGCAAGCCTCACCGGCGGATTATTCGTAAATGAAATAATTGCACAGGCAACATCCGCCGGAAGACTCTATCCGGATGCAAAGACCGTCATCGAGATAGGAGGTGAAGATTCAAAGCTGATAGTCCTTGAGAAAGATCCTTCTGAAGATCATGCCAGGCTTGTAGACTTCGAGATGAACAGCATCTGTGCTGCCGGCACCGGCTCGTTCCTTGACCAGCAGGCCAGGAGGATTGGTGTCCCGATTATAAACGAGTTCGGCGAGATGGCGATGAGATCAGTCAACCCGCCGCGTATAGCCGGCAGATGCAGTGTCTTCGCCAAGAGTGACATGATCCATCACCAGCAGATCGCAACCCCGCTCCATGATATCGTTGCAGGCCTCTGTTTCGCACTCGCCCGCAACTTCCGCAGCACAGTGGCACGCAGCAAAGAGATAAAAAAACCTGTGATCTTCGCAGGAGGAGTGGCTGCCAACAAAGGGATGGTGAGAGCTTTCAGGGAGGTGCTTGACCTCAGTGAAAACGAACTGATCATCCCCGTACATCATGCTTCCATGGGGGCGATAGGCGCCGTAATGTACGCTCACTCCAACGGATTACAGATGAATCATTTCAGGGGTCTTAGTGAACTCGAAACCTATCTGAAGAACAGTACAACAACCTTCGTCAGCCTCCCTCAGCTTAAGGAGTCAGAGGCTGTATACAACAAGGAGGTGCGCTTCAGGAAGAACGGGAATGAAAAAATCAAGGTCTACCTTGGAATAGATGTCGGATCATTGAGCACCAATGTTGTGCTTATCGACGAAAAGCATAATGTCATCGCAAGAAGATACCTTCCCACTGCCGGCAAACCCCTGGAGGCAATACAGCAAGGGATGACAGAGATATATGACGAGGTGGGTGAGCATGTCGAGGTCATCGGGGCAGGCACAACCGGGTCAGGGCGCTATCTGACAGGCGATTTCATAGGGGCTGACACCATCCAGAATGAGATAACGGCGCAGGCTACCGCCGCCATTGACTATGACCCGACGGTAGATACGATCTTTGAGATAGGGGGTCAGGACTCCAAGTACATCAGCATTGAAAACGGTGTCGTTGTTGACTTTGAAATGAACAAGGTGTGCGCCGCAGGTACAGGTTCATTCCTCGAAGAGCAGGCCGAGAAACTCAATATTAAGAGTGTTGATGAATTCGGGTGCATGGCACTCAAATCAGAGGCTCCGGTGAAGATGGGAGACCGCTGCACCGTCTTCATGGAATCAGACCTCAACTCATTCATGCAGAAAGGGGCCAAAAATGATAATCTGGTGGGTGGCCTCGCATACTCAATAGTCTATAATTACCTCCAGAAAGTGGTTGCCGACCGCCGTGTAGGCAACAAGATATTCTT
>JALOMM010000187.1 GCA_025455535.1 Bacteroidales bacterium
ACGAAGCATTAGTCTTCTGTAGGTTAGTTGATGTAGCGACTCCAGGATTGGGCGTCGCTACATCATGATACGAGTCAGCTCTGCCTTGACAAAGTCTATTGCAGCACGGCAAGGCTCACTGTCCATTTCCATAACCTCCTCTATAAGGAGACGTGAGAGCTCCTCTCCGGTTGCCGTGGGAGGCAGTTTGGTGGCTATGTTGTTTATTACCCTCACAACGGTGCCCCGGGCATTCTTAACCATCTCCCAGGCTTCGTTGCTCATATAGATCTGCTGCGAGAGGTTATGCTCATATTCACTTCTTATTGTGCTGACAAGGTCTGAATGAAGCTGCTGGGCAGTCTGTTCAGGCCTGGCGATACGCATTATAAGCGATTCGGGAGAGATGCGCTCAAGAAAAAGTATGATTCTCTCATATGCCTGCAGCCTGACGGGTGTGATGGTTTTTACGGTCTGCAGAAGCAGTTCCTGGCGCCGCCTGTCCTGATCGTCACGGAGCATGCTTTTGATTACAAACCATACAGTTATCACTACCAGCAGTGCCGGAAGAGTGATCTTAAGTATCTCGTACAGTATCTCCATGAAACAATTGTTTTAATGATTAAGCGATGCAAATTAATCATTTTTATCATAGGCTCATAAAGAGTTGTCAGCTTGCCATAATACCTTTTCTATTTCCATTTTTAAGTTTACATTTGGTCCTTTCGTACATAAAACAACATTCCTGATTATGGAGCATATTTCAAAGAGAGTTCAGTCACTGTCAGTGTCACAGACGCTGGCCATGGCGCAGAAGAGCCGCGAGCTGAAGGAGCAGGGTATTGATGTAATAAGCCTGAGCTTGGGAGAGCCTGATTTCAATACTCCCGATGATATCAAGGAGGCAGCCAAGAAGGCTATAGACGATAATTTCTCATTTTATCCTCCAGTGCCGGGTTACACTGACCTCAGGCAGGCAATCTCTGATAAATTCAGGGAGGAGAACGGACTCGATTACTCACCTGAGCAGATCATTGTTTCCGCAGGAGGCAAGCACACGCTGATGAACATAATAGTCTCGGTGGTAGATCCGGGCGAGGAGGTTATCCTGCTTGCTCCCTACTGGGTGAGCTATCTTGACCAGGTCATCTTTGCCGAAGGCGTTCCGGTAATTATTCGCACTGCCATTGACAGTGATTTTAAAGTTACCCCTGAGCAGCTGGAGGCTGCCATCACCCCGCGAACAAGGCTCCTGATCTTCAACTCGCCTTCGAATCCGACGGGTATGGTGTATACACGTGACGAGATGGCTGCACTGGTCAGGGTGATTGAGAATCATCCCCAGGTGATCATCATCTCAGATGAGATATATGAACACATTACATTCACCGGCACTCATATCAGCCTTGGGACATTCAGGTCAATAGCTGACCGTGTTGTTACGGTAAACGGCGTGTCAAAGGGTTATGCAATGACGGGGTGGAGGATAGGCTACATGGGAGCGCCGCTCTGGCTCTCAAAAGCATGCAACAAGCTCCAGGGACAGTTCACGTCAGGTGTATGTTCGATAGCCCAGAGGGCTGCGCTGGCTGCCGTTACATCGAAGAGCGACTCGAAGAAAAGGATGAAGGAGGCTTTCCTTCGCAGGCGCGATCTGATATGCTCTCTTCTCAATGAGATACCCCATCTTAAGGTCACTGTGCCCCAGGGTGCATTCTATGTGATGCCCGACGTGACATGGTTCCTGGGAAAGAGCCATAACGGCATCACTGTGAAAGACTCCGACGATCTTGCCTATTATCTGCTGAGCGAGGCAAGGGTTGCAGTGGTAGGCGGAGGGGCTTTCGGCGCCCCGGAATGCATAAGGATATCATACGCAACATCGGATGATAAGATAACCGAAGCTGTCAGACGGATCGGTGTGGCGCTGGCAAACTTGAAATAAAGGTAACGACGCCCAATTTGGGCGTCGCCACACCGATAAGATATCCTGTTTTCCTGTCAGTACCTGTTAAACGAGATCGCTTCTCCGGGTTTCTTCCTCAGCTTCTCCCTGTTCTTACTGTCAGCGTAACCGACAGTAAGAACCAGCTCCACCTTTTTTGAACCGGGCACCCCGAGCAGCTTCCTGATTTTCTTCTCATCGAGCCACCCTATGATGCATGTCCCCAGTCCCTCGGCAGCAGCCTGGTATGCCATGGAGGCAGTGGCAATACCTATATCAATCAGTGAGTAGTCTTTATTCTTAAGGAGATCGCCGGCCCTGGAAGTTAAGTTTGACTTCTCTCTTATGATGACGATAAGTACCGGGGCCTGCTGAACGAATGCGTTCATCCTCAGCACCTGTGACTCGGTTGCGGCAGCAACCTCCGCCCGCAGTTCAGGCTCATCAACGACGACGAACCTCCATGGCTGGCCGTTGCATGCCGATGGCGAAAGCCTCCCCGCCTCAAGAATCCTGTCGAGCTTCTCCTTCTCAACAGGCTTATTGAGATAACGGCGCTCGCTTTGCCGCCTGTTGACCAGGTCAAGCATTTCCTCCCCCTCTATCATGGCTGTGAACGTCAGATGTTAATAGTTCTCAGCGAAGATCTCGGTATAGTTGAACGGATGCAGACAGGCAGGGCAGTTCTTCAGAGGCTTTGTACCAAAGTGAACATAACCGCACTTGCGGCAATACCAGAATACCTTCTCTCCTCGCTCAAATACCTTGTTTCCCATCACATTCTCAAGGAGCTTTCTGTATCTCTTCTCATGTATCTTTTCTGCCGCAGCGATAGCCTTGAAGGCTGTCGCCACCTCCTTGAATCCCTCTTCCTCGGCCACCCTGGCAAATTCAGGGTACAGCTCGCTCCACTCCTCATGTTCACCTTCAGCTGCCCACTCCAGGTTATCTCCGGTAGTTGAAGTCTTGCCGGCCGGATAGCTTGCCGTTATCTCAACCATTCCTCCTTCAAGGAATTTGAAAAACCGCTTGGCATGCTGCTGTTCCTGCTGGGCTGTCTCGAGGAAAATGGCGGCTATCTGCTCGTATCCCTCTTTTTTGGCAACCTTGGCTGCAAATTCATAACGGTTTTTGGCCTGCGATTCACCTGCAAAAGCCTTCAGGAGATTCTTCTCCGTCCTGGTTCCTTTTATACCTTCCATAGTAAAATCTTTTAAATGTTGGTTATGTTTGTGTGGTGATAAAAATAGCAAATTTCCTGATACATTTAAGTAGTTTATAAACTCATAAAAACAAACCTGAAATGAAAAGAGCATACTTGTTGCCACTGACCGTGATCCTGACCCTGCTTGTCTCATGTTCCGGTAAAAAGAATGACTACCATCTTTATTTCCTTGGTGGCCAGTCAAATATGGACGGTTACGGGTTTGTTTCACAGCTGCCGGAAGAATTGAATGCACCTGTTGCCGGGGTCATGATCTATCATGGCAATACGGCGCCTGACAACACCGATACTGACGGCAGGGGATGCTGGACTACCCTGCAGCCTGGTCACGGCGTCGGGTTCAGAAACGACGGGATCACAAATACATATTCTGACAGGTTTGGTGTCGAACTGACCTTTGCCCTGAAACTCAGGGAGCTCTTTCCGGAAGAGAATATTGCCATTGTGAAATACTCCAAGGGAGGTTCATCGATTGACGTTGCTGCCGGTGTGGGGTACGGATGCTGGCATCCCGATTACACTCTGGGAAACGGCGTCAACCAGTATGATCATTTTCTGGCTGCGGCGGAAGGGGCCCTCAGAAATACCGATATTGACGGTGACGGCCGGAAGGACAGACTCATACCTTCAGGGATTGTATGGATGCAGGGGGAGACGGATGCCAACCACGAACAGGCTGCCTCAGTATATAAGGACAACCTCGGGATGCTCATGGGTATGTTTCGCGATGTCTTCGGTTCGCAGGAGATACCTGTTGTTATAGGCCGTATTTCCGAGTCTCATCTTGACAGCGACAGCATCGTCTGGACATACGGTGATATGGTGAGGCAGGCGCAGGCTGATTTTGTAAGCGAGGATGGTAATGCCGCACTGGTGACTTCAACAGACAGGTACCTGTACAGTGATCCATGGCATTATGACACCAAC
>JALOMM010000188.1 GCA_025455535.1 Bacteroidales bacterium
GGACGTGTATTCATAAGCGTCATCGGGATTCTTCTCGATCTCGAGGCAGGGGTAGGCCACGCCAGGGGTATAGGCCATGCTGAGATCATACTGTGTACAATAGGGTTTGGTAGGTATCACCTCCACCTTGCCGTGGCGTCCGCGACTGTGATAAAGCAGCGCTTCCTCTTTTGTGACTTTTTGCATATTAAAAGTTTTATGGATTTCAAAATCTGGTTTTACATATAATTGATATGCCGAATTTAATGTTTTTCCCTTACTATACCTATGAAATTAGCTTCTTAAACATATTTCGCTTTGCAGTATCTTGAAAATTCAATACTTTCATCGCCACATAAAACGGATCATAATAATCAGGAGATGGATAACACGCTTCAGAACACTGCCATAGGAGTTGATATCGGAGGCAGTCACATAACAGCCGTCGCAGTTGATATGATTAATCATACCATCATTGAAGGATCACGCGCAGAAAGCCCTGTTGACAACAAGGCTCAGGCAAATGACATCCTCAATATCTGGGCTGATACTCTGCGGAAAGTACTCAGGAATGTACCTGTCTTCAGGCTGCGGGGCATAGGGATTGCCATGCCCGGGCCGTTCGATTACCCCAAAGGGATATGCCTGATCAGGGGAGTAGATAAGTATGAGAATCTGTACGGTGTAAATGTCGGCAGTGCTCTGACTTCAAGGCTTGGCCTGCCCTGTGACTGCAAGGTCCGGTTCATGAATGATGCAAGCTCATTTGCAGTGGGAGAGGCATGGGCAGGCAGGGCAGCAGGTTACGGGAAGATGATGGCCATCACCCTCGGAACAGGATTTGGCTCGGCGTTTGTCGATGACCGCATTCCTGTGGTTGAGGGTGATAATGTGCCTGCCATGGGCTGCGTCTATCACCTCCCGTTTGGGAAAGGGATTGCCGATGACTCATTCTCTACAAGATGGTTCATTGCCAGGTATGCAGAGGTGACGGGACAAGTGGCAAAAGGGGTGAGGGATGTTGCCGATGCGGCAAGGAAGTCACCGGCCGTGCAGGCAGTCTTTGATGAGTTTGGCAGGAATCTTGGATTTTTCCTGGCCCCGTGGCTGCTGAAGTTCGGTGCTGAGATACTTGTCATCGGCGGCAATGTCTCTCTCGCCTATGACCTCTTCGGCAATGCCTTTGAGGATGAACTGGGTAAAGCAGGCTGCATGGTAAAGGTGGAGATGTCGGAGCTGAAGGAAGACGCTGCCCTGCTTGGCAGCGCCTATCTGCATAATGATGAATTCTGGAAGGCAGTACAGCCTGCCCTCGCATTGATGTAAAACTATTATAACGACCAATATGAATGAGAAAAAAATCGAGATGAGGCTGGTGGTACCGGTACTCCTTTCTTTCTTCGTAATGAGTTTCTGTGATCTTGTAGGTATAGGGGTCGACAGGGTAAAGCTTGAGTTTGGTCTCAGCAACACCATGGTACAACTGATTCCGTCAGCCGTATTCATCTGGTTCTTTTTCCTTTCGGTGCCGGTGGGTGTTCTGCAGGACCGTCTCGGAAAAAAGAACATACTCAACCTTGGCATGGTGGTTACCGCCCTGGGGTTGTTTGTCCCATATTTCCTTTTCTCAAAGGCAGCTGTTTTCTTCGGCTTTGCGCTCCTGGGTATTGGCAACACAATAGTACAGGTGTCAGCCAACCCGCTGCTTGTTGATGTGGTTCCCTCAGCGAGAAAGTCAAGCTTCCTGAGCTTCTCACAGTTTATCAAGGCTATCGGGTCAATGATCGCCCCTTTTGTGGCAGCATGGTTTGCCTCCGCTTCGGGAGACTGGAGGCTGATGTTTCTTGCCTTCGGAATAGTCACCATTCTTGCTATCGTATGGCTCGGAGCAACAAGGATAGATGAAACGAAGAACGCAGAAAAGAGGGCAACAATCGGCTCATCTCTCTCCCTGCTTGGTGACGGTTATATTGCGCTGATGGTGCTTGGTATTTTCCTGGTGGTAGGTATTGATGTAGGTATAAATGCTGTTTCAGGACAGTATATGCTAAATAAATATGGTTCTGCGCAGGAGTTTGCTGAAAAGGGAAGAAGCGTCTATTTCTTCGGTAAGATGCTCGGGACCTTTTCCGGTGCACTCATGCTTACCCTGCTTCCATCCAAGAGGTTCCTGTTCTGGACATCAATACTGGGTCTTGCATCAGTGGTTGGCCTCCTTTTTTCTCCCACCGCAGTGAGTGCAATGGTGATCTTTTTCATCATCGGTCTGGGTGTAGCCAACATTTTCCCTCTCATCTTCTCGCTCACCGTCGGCAAATACCCTGTCAGATCAAATGAGATTTCGGGGCTGATGATCATGGCCGTTTCCGGAGGAGCAGTAGTGCCTCTGCTGATCGGCTTCCTGACAGACAAGGCAGGGCTGATGGCCGGGATGTTCGTACTGGTAGTCTGTGCAGTTTATCTTCTTGCGCTGGCATATTATGCCATGAGGCGCAATGATGCAGCATAGAGGCAGGCTATTTGTAATTGCCTTTCTTCCTCATGAGCCGTCTTATTTCAGACGGCTCTTTTGGTGCTGCCTCTGACAGCACGATGTTTCCTTCCTCAGTAATAAGGATGTCATCCTCGATCCTTACGCCTGTGTTTTTATACTTCTCAAAGAGTGGTGTTATCTGTGAAATGAACGCATCTATTTCCTCCTGCCCGGGCTTGCCCCTGTACTGTTCACGAAGGTTATCAAGCATGTCAGGGCTCAGGTAGATACCGGGCTCGATGGTGATAACCATCCCGGGACTGAGGATTCCTTCATCGGCCGGCGTCAGCTGATAGGGATAGGTATCATGGACGTCAAGACCTATATGGTGTGTGCAGGTGTAAAGTATATAAAGCCTCTTCTGCCATGGAGAGGCAGGGTCGGTCACCAGGCCGAGGCGGTTCAGACCCTCCATTATGATCTCTGTGGCCCTGTCGTGGGCCGCCAGTGACCTTTTGCCGGGCATCATCTCCCTGATAGCCTCCTTCTGTGCTTCAAGCACAATGTTATATATCTCAAGCTGTTCAGGGGTGAAGCGGCCTGAGGCAGGTATTGTCCTTGTAACGTCTGCCGTATAACCCATGTATTTGGCACCTATATCCATCACAATGACGTCACCGGCCTCCAGTCTGCGGCTGTTAAGGTCATAGTGCAATATGGTGGAATTGGACCCTGAACCGATGATAGTGGTGAATCCCGGTCCGTCACACCCTTCTGAACGAAAAGTATGCTCTATGGCTGCCTCAAGCTCATACTCAAATCTGCCGGGGGCTGCGAGCATCATTGCCTGTCTCTGTGCCTCGGCAGTGACAATGGCTGCCCTCTTCAGAAGAGCGATCTCATGACCGTCCTTGATAAGACGCATGTCGTTGAGGTTTTTCCTGATATCCATTTTCACCGGGACCTTATCGTCAGGGAATAATGAAGCGAGTGTCTCATTGATAATTCTTGAGGAGGGTGTTGTCCATATAGTATCATAGTGAGCCAGTATTTCTGCTGCCATGGTCCTGAACATGGCCATCGTATAGGCCCTGTCAGCACCGTAAACCGTTCTGGCCTCATCTGCATCCGGGACGCTGTTTTCCCATGCACTGCGCCCGGCGGCCCCCGGAGTCATAAAAAGCATATATCCTGCCGTATCATCGTCAGTAAGGACCATCCATGCTCCCGGTGATTCCCAGCCGGTGAGGTACCGGAAATACCTTTCCGATGATCCATCGGTCTGGCCGTACGGTGTTCTGAGAGTACCCGGGATCACAATTGCTCCACCGCCGGTTCTTCGTAAAGCCTCAGCTCTTCTTGCGGCGTAAATTTCCGCATCCGCAAACTGAGCATTGAGGACAATCACTGCAGTGGGCAACATCAACAGGCTGACTAATAGTCGTTTGAGCACTTTCATCGTAATTAGATTCATTTTCACTAAATTAGTGCTTTGAACTTAACCACAGGCAGCAATGAGATTAATTCCGCTTTTATGTATTCCCGGAGTGATAACTTCATGCCAGGTCAGAAAGCATGAACAGCCGAATATCGTTTTCATAATGA
>JALOMM010000189.1 GCA_025455535.1 Bacteroidales bacterium
AACAATACATCAAATTCTCCTGAGGATATATTTGCCCTCCAGAATAATGTGGCATCCAACACCTCATGGCTTTCAGTAATGTATGCCTCTCTGAACGGTATGGGCAGGGGCGACTATGAGATCCAGCAGGTGTTCCTTGACAAGTTCAATCCTGCTGACCTGCGCGGTATGTTTCAGGAGGATACCGAAGAATCCTATACCATCGACAACATTAATATGATGTATTACAAGGGTGTAGGTACAATAATAAACAACGGCGGTATCAATACTGCAAAATGGGGTGACTACTACGCCAATATCCCGCTCATAAGGCTTGCTGAGATGTATCTCATAAGGGCAGAGGCAAACTTCGAGGATACGGGCGCTGACATTGGTCCCAGGACACCAACGCAGGACATCAACACGGTACGGGCAAGGTCAAATGCTCCGCTCTACACCGGCACGGTAACAAGACAGCAGATCAGGGATGAGCGCTATTTTGAACTATGCTGGGAGGGTCACAGGCTGCATGACCTGAAGAGATGGAAAGTAAATATCGGAAGTTACCCGTATAACGCAGGAAACCTTATACTTCCAATACCTTTCAGGGAGATGGAGGTCAATGACCTGCTTGTACAGAACGAATGGTATACAAAATGATGAAGAAATATCCGTGAAACGACGCCCGGATCGGGCGTCGCCACACGGATCAATTTGATTCATTTATACAGAGACGTTGCATGCAACGTCTCTACTTTTTTATAACAGTTTAATCGCATCAACAACCCGCTCCGGCGTGAAGGGAACACGGAACAGCCGGGCGCCCGTGGCATCGAATATCGCATTGCCCACTGCGGCACCGACAGCAATGATAGCAGGTTCACCTCCCCCCTGCGGAGCCTGGTCCTTCCTGTCAAGGATGACACACTCTATCTTCGGTAACCACGAGAATCTGGGTATCTGGTAAGTGTCAAAGTTACGGTCAGCTATATTGCCGCCTTCATACTTCAGCTCCTCGGTCAGTGTATAACCCAGGGCCATGGTGATGCACCCCTCCATCTGAATAAGTGAGCCCTGAGGGTTCACGCAGAGACCCATATCCTGTGAGGCAACAACACGTTTGACCTTCACCTTGCCTGTGGAAGCATCTACCTCCACCTCGGCAATCTCAGCCACCCATGTGCCTGCATCGGTGCCGCAGGCTATCCCTATGCCTCTTCGCGACGGTGTTTTTGCAGGTGTGTAGCCAAACTTCTCTGCTGCCGACTTGAGGCAGGCGATCATCTTTTCATCCTTCAGATTCATCAGCCGGAACTCCAGGGGATCAATCCCTGCTGCCGCAGCCATGATATCTATCTGTGTCTCCCTTGCAAAGGTGTTTGTGTTGTTGTTCGGCGCCCTCCAGGGACCGGTGGCAAAGGGATGAACCCTGTAGGCTGCCCTGTTCTCTCCGTAACTTGTCGTTCTGGCGTTCGGCACATCATATATCGTCTCAGCCCCTCTCGTACCTGCCAGATAAACATGGTAATCCCACAGATGGATCAAACCGTTTTTGTCAATTCCCGATCTGACTTTGACAACAGAAACCGCATGAAAGGTATCGTAGAAAAACTCCTCATCGCGTGTCCATGCCAGCATCACCGGCTTACCGGTCATCCTGGCAAGCTTCGCGGCCTCAATACCCTGCTGGTATGCGGCCTTGCCCCCAAAGCCACCTCCGACGAACGGAGTTATCACCCTCACGTTCTCTCGTGTCATACCCAGTTCTCTGACTATACCGTCCTGAAGGCCGAAAGGCGACTGCGTTGATGCCCACACGGTAACCTTCTCCCCCTCAAAGCGGGCCAGGGCTGTGTGCGTCTCTATCGGAGCATGGGCCAGGTACGGATCGTGGTATTCACTCTCAAAAACCTTGTCGCACTGCAGCTTAGCCGCCTCAATATCACCTGTAGTCCTGACAACATTGGTTCTGAATTCACCCTTGTTGATAAAGTCATAGACCGTCTTGTCATTGACTTGCAACTCATTGTATGAATAGTCAGCCCTGATCTGCACCACTGCCAGGTCAGCCTTATCGCGGTTCTCGCTTATCACTGCTATGAAATCGCCTTCACGCACTACACTGACACCATCAATCTGTTCTGCACCCGTGACATCGACCGATTCCAGCTTTGCTCCGTGTGACGGGGGCCTGAGGATCCTGGCATGAACCATCCCGGGAAGTGTAAGGTCGCCCGTATATTTTGTCCTTCCTGTCACTTTTTCAAAGGAGTCGGAGCGCACCAGCGGCTTGCCGACATGGGTATAGGATGTATAATCCTCAGGCAGAGGCTTGGGATCAAGGTATTTCTCAAGCTTCTGCCCTTTTGCAAGCTCAGCATATGTAACACTTTTCGCACTGTTCCCGGTATCAACAACTACCCCGTCTCTCACCTCAAGCTGCGAAACCGGTACGCCAAGGCGCACCGATGCCATCTCCACGAGCACCGCCCGCGCCTCGGCTGCGGCAGCCCTCATGTTAGGACCAAAGGCCCTTGTGGTGAGTGAGCCCCATGTGCCTGCATCGTAGGGACACAGGTCGGTATCTCCCATTATCATCTTTACCTTCGAAATGGGTACGTTGAGTTCCTCAGCCATCATCTGCGGCAGGGAGGTGATGATACCCTGTCCCATCTCTATCTTGCCCGTAAAACAGGTTACGGTACCGTCTTCGGCTATCTGAAGGAAGGCATTGTAGTCTTTCGTGAGTGATCTTGCCTGGTCTGCAGGCAAAGCAAGAAGGTCAAGCGCGTTCCATGGCTGGAAGAAGATGAAGATGCCTCCGCCGAACAGCTTGATGAAGCTCCTCCTCTTTATTCCTGATGATACTGTTGTCTTTTTCATTACTGCTTCCCTCCTTTCATTGCTTTTGAAGCATCCTCAACGGCATCTATGATACGTATATGTGCTCCGCACCTGCATAGGTTCTCTTCCATACCCTCAACAATATCCTGCCGTGTTGGCGAAGGGTTCTTCTTAAGCATCCCGACAGCCGTGACGATCATACCCGGGGTGCAGTAACCGCACTGCAGGGCGTCATGATCAACAAAAGCCTGCTGAACCGGGTGAAGCTTGCCTTTCTTCTCCAGCCCCTCAATTGTCACAACGCTCTTGCCTGCTACATCGCTTACAGGTATCATGCATGACCTGACCGGCTCATCATCGATCAGGACTGTGCATGCACCGCAGAAACCGATGCCGCAACCGTATTTGGTGCCTGTAAGGCCGAAGTGGTTCCTGAGGACCCAGAGAAGCATCTGGGCGGGGTCAGTGACCAGCTCGGTCTTTTTGTTGTTCAGTTTAAAGATGATTTTTTCCTCCATGTCTATGTGTTCTGGTTTACTTCATTCAAATAATCCTCATGCGTATCGATATCTTTCAGCACAGATGAATGTAAGGATTCAACCTCCAGTATATCCTCCGGGTGTTTTTTCAACAACCCTCTCAGTCCATCCGGCCCAGCCAGTCCGTATATCTCTTCCCTGTACCTGTTGTCAACAAGCAGGGGATGTCCCCTTTTTCCATTGTGAACGGGAACAACAATGCCCCGGTCCGATTTATTGTAGGTTTCAATAACAAGGTCAATTACCTCTGTATCAATCATCGGCTGGTCACCCAGCAGGACCAGCGCTGCCCTGAAGTCGGGAGGCAGATGCTCAAATCCGCATTTTACTGATGATAGCATGCCCGCTTTATAGTTTGCATTGAAGCAGTTCACAACCGGGTACTTCTCCGTCAAAGATAAGACTTCATCGTGGTTCGCACCTAGCACGACAATACTCTTTTCAACTTTTGAGGCCATGACGTTTGCAATAACCGTCTCGATAATTGTCTTCTGCCTGAACGGCAGGCTCATCTTGGGCGAGCCCATCCTCTTCGACTCACCCGCCGCAAGCACTATTCCCCAGATGCCTTTCATCGGTTATCGGTTGTCAGGTGTCAGTTATCAGTTAGTCAATGCCTAAATAACGTTGACCTTTTTTTGATTGATTTTACTTCTTTTTTTATTGATCTGATTGACTG
>JALOMM010000019.1 GCA_025455535.1 Bacteroidales bacterium
ATACCGCTGCAAAGTACAAGGCATGGGGCTGGCGCGTGATGACCATTGACGGCCACAGCCATGACCAGATAAGGGGTGCCCTCAGAATGGCAGGCGACGAGAACAAAAAGCCCGTACTTATAATCGGCAGAACGGTGATGGGAAAAGGGCTTGTTGATGAGGCCGGCAACAGCTTCGAAGGACGTTCGTCGACACACGGACAGCCGGTGACACATGCAGGCGCATCTTTTAAAAAGTCAGTGGCAAACCTGGGGGGAGATCCGGAGAAACCCTTCGGGATATTCAGCGATGTAAGAAGACTATATGATGATCTGCTTAAGGCCAGGGCCCACGAGGCGGCAGAGTGGAAGAAGAAAAAAAAGGGATGGGCTGAGAAAAACCCGGAGGAGGACCGGAAGCTTCACCAATTCTATTCGGGTCACATACCCCCGATAGACTTTTTGTCGGTCGCCCAGAAGGATAACGATGCCACCCGCAATGCCTCTGCAGTACTGCTTTCACTGTTTGCCGAAAAAATCCCCAACATGATTGTGGCATCAGCCGATCTTGCCAACTCCGACAAGACCGATGGCTTCCTGAAGAAGAGCAAGCCGCTGGTGAAGGGTGATTTCTCCGGAGCCTTCCTTCATGCAGGTGTCTCCGAGTTAACAATGGCTGCAGTGATGAACGGAATAGCCCTTCACGGTGGTGTCATTGCTGCGTGCGGCACCTTCTTCGTCTTCTCTGATTATATGAAGCCTGCCGTAAGGCTCGCTGCGCTGATGGGATTACCTGTCAAATATATCTGGACCCATGATGCCTTCCGTGTGGGTGAGGACGGCCCCACGCACCAGCCGGTGGAGCAAGAGGCACAGATAAGGCTGATGGAGCATCTGAAGAACCATCACGGGGAGAACAGCATGCTTGTACTGCGTCCCGCTGACGCCCCGGAGACCAACCATGCCTGGAAGATAGCCCTTGAAAACACGAAGTCACCTTCAGCGCTTATCCTCTCAAGGCAAAATATCAGAACGCTGCCCGCCGCTGGTAAATCAAGGATCGAGGCGGCTGCCATGGCGGAAAGGGGAGCATATACTGTCGCTGACACAACGGCAAAGCCTGATATTATAATGGTGGCAAGCGGTTCGGAAGTGGCGACGCTGGTGGAAGCAGCGGCACTGCTGCAGTCTGAAGGCATAAAGGCAAGGATCGTCTCCGCCCCGTCGGAGGGACTTTTCCGGATGCAGGAGAAAAAGTACCGTGACAGTGTCATGACGCCGGGCATACCTGTCTTCTGCCTTACAGCAGGACTGCCCGTTACGATGCTGGGTTTTGCAGGGTCTGAGGGGAAGATATGGGGACTTGACCATTTCGGTTATTCGGCAGCCTATAACGTTCTTGATCAGAAGTTTGGGTTCACCGGCGAGAATGTGGCGAAAGAGGTGAAGGAATTCCTGAAGGTCCCTGATTGAAGGGCTGCGGCAGTCATTCGACAATCACACATCACACATCGCAAATCCCCAGGCATCTTGCCTGCTGCCTATTGCCTATTGCCTCTTAAAACACTACATTTGCGCGCACAATTACTGCCCATGACCTTCGACATCACCCCCGGCGTAAAAGCCCTGATATTCGATCTTGACGGCACACTGGCCGACACCATGCCGTATCACTTTCAGGCATGGCAGAAAGCATGCCTCAGGTTTGGAATCACGATGGATACAGCTTTCCTCCAGGAGCATACCGGCGCTCCGGGATGGACGATCGCCGAGGCAGTGATCGAGAGGAACGGAATGAAAGGGAGGATCTCCCCTGATGCCATCATGCGCGTCAAGCTTGACGAATTCTTCGCGATACAGCACAACGTCACTCCCATCGAACCTGTCACCGCCCTTGTACAGAAATATTACCGCAAGCTGCCAATGGCGGTCGGCACCGGAGGACACCGTGAGGCGGTGGAAAAGACACTGGAGATCATAGAACTGCGCAAGTATTTTGATATCATCGTTACGGCCAACGACGTGACAAAGCACAAGCCCCATCCCGAGACCTTCCTCCGCTGTGCGGAACTGATGAATGTTGCCCCTGCCGAATGCGAGGTCTTTGAAGACGGCGACCTGGGAATAGAGGCAGCAAAAAGGGCCGGTATGATAGCCACCGATGTCCGCAGCTGGTATAACTCGGATTGGCAGTAGAGTCCAAAGTCGAAAGTCTGAAAGTCGAAAGTCGAAAGTCCAAAGTCTAATGATCTGATGGACAATTATTTACAATTCATAAATCGCAAATCACAAATCGCAAATTGAAACTGGATCCTGAAATCAAAGTCACTGCCGACGGCTCCCATACTCTGTACGTCCCGTCACTGGATGAACACTATCACTCTCATTTCGGCGCGGTGACTGAGTCAAAACATATATTCATCGGCGCAGGACTCGGTAGTATCAGCAGTGACAACATCAGCATACTTGAGGTCGGGTTCGGCACAGGACTCAATGCCCTGCTCACAGCCCTTTATGCTGATGACAAACATATCAATGTGTCATATGTGACACTGGAAAAATACCCCCTCAGCAATGCAATCACTGAGGCATTGAATTACAGGTCACTTGCCGGCCCTGGCGGAGAGAGGATCTTTGACGCTATTCACACTGCTCCATGGGAGACGGAAGTGAACGTAACCCCATGGTTCACAATTCATAAAAGAGAGATGGACCTTACCACCATGACTCCGGAAGGGGTGTATGACCTGGTCTATTTTGACGCCTTCGGTCCTGACAAACAACCAGACATGTGGACCATGGAAGTCATGCGGAAGATAACCGGCGTCACCCACCCCGGAACAGTGCTTGTGACCTACTCAGCCAAGGGGGAGCTTAAAAGAATGCTCCGTGAGCTTGGCTATGATGTGGCGCATCTCCCCGGTCCTCCCGGAAAAAGGGTGATAACCCGCGCGGTGAAGAAATGAATTATGGTATATTTGCACGATTAAAAAACATACGGTAACGATATGAAAATATTCAGAATGATGATCATCGCGGCTGTCTCAGCAATGACAGTGACCCCGGCAACAGCACAAAAGGTAAAATTCGCCACCCCGGAAGACTCGCTCTCCTATGCACTGGGAGTGGCGAACTACAGTTACTATGTAGCTGACAGCATTGATATTAACCCCAAAATGTTCACACGCGGAATGACAGATGCCTCGAAGAATAAGGCAGTCATGGGTGACACAACTGCAAGTGCCTTCATTGTAAGTTACATGCAAAGACGTGAGAGTGAGAGGCTTCTCGCTGAGTACCGCACGCAGATCGAAGCCGCTGAAGCCTTCCTTGCTGAGAACGGCAAGAAAGAGGGTGTCATTACGCTGCCGAGCGGACTGCAGTACAGGGTGACCACAGCCGGTACCGGGGCAACCCCCGGACCGGAGGATATCGTTAAAGTGCATTACACCGGGACAACCATTGACGGGACTAAGTTTGACTCATCATATGACCGTGGCGAGCCTGCCAGCTTCAGGGTGAGCAATGTCATCAGGGGATGGGTTGAAGGAATTCAGCTTATGCAGGAAGGTTCAAAGTATATGCTGTACATACCGTATGATCTTGCCTATGGTGAGAGAGGTGCAGGAAACGTCATCAAGCCTTTCGAGACGCTCATCTTTGAAGTAGAGTTGATTGAGGTAATAAAAGAATAAGGTGTGACACGTTCGTGATCGTCAAAATGTTATCTTTGCCAAAATTCAAATAAAAATTATAAAATGAAAATTAAAGGTTTAGTTATCCTCGCTGTAGCCACAGCCGTTATCGCATCATCATGCACACAATCAGGTATTACCGGAACAAAAGTAAAAACCGCTGAAGACTCACTTGCATATGCTCTTGGCATCGCAAGCTATTTCTATTACATGACTGACAGCGTTGACATAGACCCGGTACTTTTCGCCAAGGGAATGTTAGACTCGAAGAATGAAAAGAACACCCTCGACGAAACATCTGCACAGGGTTACGTAATGACATACATGCAGAAGAGACAGGCTGAAAAGATGCAGGCCATGTACACCAAGAACATAGAGGAAGGTGAGAATTTCCTTTCTGAGAACAAGAAGCGCGAAGGTGTCCAGGAGACGACGAGCGGACTGCAGTATGAGGTTCTCACGATGGGAACAGGCGCCAAGCCCGTTGAGACAGACATAGTCAAAGTTCACTATACCGGTATGCTCATCGACAGCACAAAATTTGACTCATCGGTTGACCGCGGCGCTCCTGCAGAGTTTGGTGTCAACCAGGTCATCCAGGGCTGGCAGGAAGGGATTCAGCTTATGCCTGTAGGTTCGAAGTTCAAATTCTACATTCCTTACGAGCTTGGTTATGGTGAGAACGGCACAGGCCCTATTCCTCCCTACTCAGTACTCGTATTTGAGGTAGAACTTATCGAGATTGTCAAGCAATGAGGTTTGCAGAGATAAAGACCCCGAAGGGGATGATGAAGGCAGAGCTCTATGACGATGATGCTCCGGCTACCGTCGAGAACTTTGTCACCCTGGCGAAGAGAGGCTATTATGACGGCCTCGCCTTCCACAGGGTAATACCCAACTTCGTGATCCAGGGCGGGTGCCCCTTCTCGAAAGACATAAGCGATCCGCGCGTTGGTACAGGCGGACCGGGATATAAGATCAAATGTGAACTGACAGGTACGAAGCAGCATCATGACCGCGGCGTCCTCTCAATGGCTCATGCCGGAAGAGATACAGGCGGTTCACAGTTCTTTATCTGCCATGGCAGGACCAATACCAAACACCTTGACCGTCAGCATACATGCTTCGGCAAGGTTATCGAGGGCGAAGAGGTGATTGACCAGATCAGAGCAGGTGACAGGATTGAGAGTATCACGATTACCGTTACCGAATAATGGAATTTGAGATTACGGGAAAGGTTGCCGAAGTTTACCAGATAATAAAGGTGAACGAGAGGTTCCGCAAGCGCGAGTTCGTCATCGAACACAAGGAGAGCGGCAGCGGACAGCCTTATGTTGACTTCATCAAGTTTCAGCTCACACAGGATAAGTGTGATATCATTGATGAGTCATGGCTGCGTCATGATGTGACGGTTACCTTCAATCTTAAGGGGAACCGCTGGGAGAAGAACGGGCTGGTGAATTACATCACCAACCTTAACGCCCTGACCGTGACGAGAGGGATAATTGCAAAGGAGGATGGCATTAAGCAGGTCCGGAACGTGACCCTTGAAGACTCACCCTCCCCCAGCCCCGATCTCGACGACCTGCCATTCTGAAAATCCCCTGCCCATTTGCATAAATGCCATGTCCCGTCAGGGGTGTGGCATTTTTTTTAGTCTTCAGTCATCAGTCTTCAGTCCCCAGTCTTCAAACCAGTTGCTGACTGCCGACTGCCGACTGATTTTGACTGCCGACTGCCGACTGATTTTGACTGCTGACTGCCGACTGATGGTTACAGTAGGCAACAGTGGCTCTCAAAAGAACAAACCCACCAATGTGAGGACACAGCCGTAAATTGTAAATAGAATTATATTTGTCCTGATATCCTATCCAACCCATGACCGCTAACTCTACTCAACTCAATCCCCTGCTTCAGGAGTGGAACACCCCATTCAAAATTGCACCCTTCGGACTGATCACGCCCGGGTATTACAGGCCCGCGATTGAGTATGCCATAGAGGCCGCCCGTAAGGAGATTGATGAAATAACCGCTTCAGCGGATGAACCTGACTTCGCCAACACAATTGAGGCACTCGAGAGAGCAGGTGAGCTCCTGAACCGGATAACACCTGTCCTCTTCAACCTCAACAGCGCCGACACCACCCCTGAGCTGCAGGCAGTGATTCAGGAAATTTCTCCGCTGCTCACAAACTTCTCAAATGACATCACTCTGAACCCTGAACTCTTCAGGAAGGTAAAAGCCGTTCATGACAGAATAGAGCTTATGGATCTTACCCCTGAACAACTCATTCTTCTTGACAGGAAGTACAAGGGGTTTGTCCGCGGCGGCGCAGCCCTGGCTGATGCAGAGAAGGAAAAATTCAGGGCAATAACAGTAGAGATGTCAACCCTCTCCCTGAAGTTTGAGGAGAATGTTCTGGCAGAGACCAATGACTTTGAACTTCATCTGACATCGGAGGATGATCTCTCAGGGCTCCCTGAAGGGGTGCGTGAGGCTGCCTCTGCCGCCGCCAGGGAAAAGGGGAAGGAAGGATGGCTCTTCACACTCCACTCGCCGAGCTATATCCCCTTCATGCAGTATTCAGACCGCCGCGACCTGAGGGAAAAGATGCTTCGTGCGTATGGGCAGAGGGGCTGCCGCGGCAATGAACATGACAACCGTGATCTTGTGGTACGTCTTGCTGACCTGCGGCTGCAGCTGGCACTGCTGCTGGGATATCACGACTATGCTACCTATGCCCTGGAGGAGAGGATGGCGTCAACACCTGGGAAGGTGACATCATTCCTGAATGACCTGCTGGTTGCATCGCGGCCGGCAGGGATGAGAGACCTCTCAGACATCGAATCATTCGCAAAGGAGAACGGCCACGCCGGAAGGGTGGAACGGTGGGACTGGGCATATTTTTCCGAGAAGCTGCGGATGCAGCGTTACAATATCGACGACGAGGCCCTGAGACCCTACATGACACTGGAAAAAGTCAGGGAGGCGGTGCTGGGTCTTGCAACCACGCTGTACGGTATCACCTTCAGGGAAAACAGTGACATACCGTTATATAATGATGAAGTGAAAGCATATGAGGTTCATGACGGGCTGAAAGGCATAATAGCCATACTGATGCTTGACTTCCATCCCCGCAAAGGCAAAAGCGGTGGGGCTTGGATGACAGGCTTCCGTGAGCAGAGCACCGAGAAAGGCAGTCGGATCCTTCCCGTCGTTTCACTTGTGATGAACTTCACACGGTCCACACCCTCGAGACCTTCTTTGCTGTCGCACAGCGAGATGAACACCTTCCTCCACGAGTTCGGGCATGCCCTGCACGGCATGCTGTCAGACTGCACATATGAGAGCCTGGCAGGGACCAATGTGAAGCGCGACTTTGTTGAGCTGCCGTCGCAGATAATGGAGAACTGGGCATGGGAGAGAGAGTGGCTCGACACGTGGGCAGCTCACTACAAGACAGGAGAGAAGATCCCGGAAGAAATACTGATAAAACTGAAAGAGTCGCTCACATATAATGAGGGATATTCATGCATGAGGCAGCTTGGTTTTGCGCTGCTCGATATGGCATGGCACACACTGCATGAACCTTTCAGCGGCGATATCACCGGGTTTGAACGCAGAGTCATGTCGCCTGCAGAGATACTGCCGCCGGTAGATGGCACATGCATGAGTGTCTCGTTCGGGCACCTCTTCGCAGGAGGCTATGCTGCAGGATATTACGGTTACAAATGGGCGGAGGTGCTTGACGCCGATGCTTTCAGCCTGTTCAGGGAGAGAGGCATTCTTGACAGGGAGACGGCGGCGTCATTCCGCCACAACATACTGGAGAGGGGCGGCAGCCGTGAGCCTGATGAGCTTTTCAGATCGTTCCGCGGGCGTGAACCATCCATTGACGCGCTGATAGAGCGAAGCGGCTTTAAAAGATCATAGAAAAAAACAGAGACAGGTCTGAGACCTGTCTCTGCGCTTACCAACCCAAATTCTACCCCGGGAGGGGTAAATTCAGTTAAAGTGCCGTAAATATCCTTACACCTGCGAGAGCCGTTGTTGCAGCCCTGAGCCCGGCAAATGTATGGTGATACCTGCGGCCGATGAAAAGTGTTTGCGTCCCGGTCCAGTTCACATATGCTCCGCTGCTGTTCATGATCTGCAGGTCACCGATGATAGCACCGCTTTGATCGACAACCTTGCATCGCAGACCCATCGAACGCGAGCCAGCGGAAACCTCGTTGTCCTTAACGACTGTTACCTTTGCCCAGTCTGTCCCTTCACCGAAAGCAACCGGTCCGCCAATGTTGACAGGAAGGTTGGTGCGGAAATCGATATACTGGTACTGCAGCCTCAGCGTTGTAGGTGTGCTTGAATTGTTCTCGTAAAGCATGTTATAGAACTTGATCCAGCATATCGAGTCAGTTTTCTCGGTCAGGTTTCCTGTATAGGGATAACCATTGTCGAATACAAACGGAACCGCGGTGAAACTGTGTACCATGACGTTCTGCTTCCCTGCCGACATGTTTACGCTCTGATCGTAGACAAGTGTCGCCATGTCAGTGCCCTGGTACATTTTTATGTTTACATTACCCGGATTGACCTCATAGAAGCGCCCTGTGGTTCCGCCCGGTATTACGTTGTAGGTATTGAGAGGAGCCTTGTTATTGGCATACAACTTGCCATTGATCTCAACCTTGGTGATGTTGTTGGCCGCAGCAGAGGCAACAGGCACATAATAATGCAACTGAAACTCCGCCATTCCGGAAGTGGGCTCTGCATCATAGACAACTTCATGTTTCTCGCATGAAACTGTAAGTGCCACAGCCACAATCAGACTTAGATATTTTATTATTTTCATTTTCGTCTATTTTTTTTGTTCTAACAATTACTGCAGGGGCATTGCACCCGGATAAGCAAACCATGGAATGGAGCACTGATAGTTTGGTGCCAGCCCTGAGATCGGCTTGAGTGATTCCAGTGACGGTTTATTCCACATGTATTCGGAGTTGTAGCGCGGACGGATACGGTAGCAGGGAGACCCTTCATTGAATGTATTGAAGGCAGTCCTCCTCCCCTGAACTTCAGCAGGAAGGAGATAAAGACCCTTGAACACTTTTGCCGGGTTTGAATCCCATTTGTGAGTAACCGTCTGGAGTGTCCATCCGTTTCCGCTTGCAGGATAATCTCCGGTGTAGGCAAGATCATAATGATATTTTCTCATATCGACCCATGCTTCACAGGCACCCCACGGATAGAGGGAAACCCACTTCTGCATCATGATGTGAGAGAGGGAGAAGTCTGCACTTGGAAGTCCGTCAACATAAGGCCCTGTTGCGTATTCTGTTGCCAGTGTGGTAAATGTGGCCTTTGTGATCTTGTCTCCGCCTTCAGGCTTGCCGGCCGAGCCGGGAGTTATATAGTTGGCTGTGAAATCAAGATCGGCCCTAACCCCTGCCTTGAATGCGGCGAAAGCTTCGGTCTTCATGCCCATCTTGAAGTATGCCTCTGCCAGGCAGAACTTTATCTGAGCGCATGTCATCAGGATGTAAGGAGCGTTGTCCCTGTAGAGCCAGCGCCCGCTGCCGTCATGAGCCGGGACTGTAGGGGTGCCTGCATAGGCTGAGCTTGAGTTCCTGCCGTAATATGAAGGAGCCTGTCCGATGGGCCCTGTAAAGCCGGTTGTAGCCCCGCCATAGTATTTGCGCCTCTTGATATGGCTAATATTGGACAGGTTTTCATAGTTCGGATCATCGATGGTTGCCAGCTTGACTGCCACGCGCGGATCATAGCGACCGGTCTGTGAGACCAGGGTGTCACAGATGATCTGCTGGGCTGCCAGTTCATAAGGGTAATAAGTGTTTGCGGGGACAGCAGCTATCTTGTTCCCTGTCGACTCATCATACCTTGGGACAGATCCGGTAAATACCTGAACGGCATACTCGTGCTGCCAGTATACGCGTGAGAGGTTACCCCTGAAGGTCCCCCAGAAGTTATTGTAAGCCGACTGAGCAGCAGCGGCGCCGCCGCCACCGACTGTAACCGTTGCATCATCAGCAAAAGTCTGAAATGACTTGTTGGCTGCATTGATAAGCTCCTGGGCATATTTCGTCGTGAAATCAGACTTGTTTGAGAGTGAAGCCAGGTTGTTCGCTATGACTGCGTAGGCAAACTTGATCCACTTCGACTTGTCTCCTTTGTAGATGTAGTCATTGGCGCTGATCTTGGTTCCGTAGTTGATCGGATCAGGTTTCTCGAGGTACTCGATGGCCTTGTAAGCCCAGTTACGGACGGCAGTGTAGACAGTATCCTGGTAGTCATACCTGTGAGAGAGGAGACCGGGGACAAATGCATCCTTCAGTATCAGTTCTCCGTGGTATTTGGTCATCTGGTCCCATGAGAAGGCCTTCATTGCCATCCCTATCCCTGCCAGAGTCCACTCTTCATTGTCAACTGACTGGTTAATCAAGTTCTCAAGGTTCATACCCTGGAGCCAGTATATAAAACGCCACATTTCGCCTCCGGCATCACTACCTGCCGAATAATAATGTGTAGCAAACGTTGTATATGAGCTTGTACCCATCATCTGGGTAAGAGGTCCTGTTGCACGTACATCCCAGTACATGCCGTTATATGCCTGCTGTATTCCGGCGAGGTAAAGGTAACCTTCAACCGCAGCCGGGGCGTCAATATTCTCATTGACATCAAGATAATCCTCACAACTTGTCGTGAAGAATAGCAGCGACGCAAGCAAAATTACCGGAAGTGATATTTTCTTTATCATAGTTTTCATTATTATCGATTATTTGAATGTCACACTCAAGCCAACTGAATAGCCCCTGGGGCTCGGCAGTGACCATACGTCCATGCCTTCACCACCCGTACCGCCTGCGGCTGCGGAAACTGTGTTCCCTACAGCATCGATGCCTGAGTAGTTGGTCCATACTGCAAGGTCATTACCGGCTGCAAATACTGTTGCAGTGGCAAAAGGAGTCCTCGCCAGCATTTTGCTGGGGAATACGTAGGCAAGACGGAGTTCCTGTAATCTGACATAATTGACATCTTTTTCAAGCCAGTTCTCATCACCACCGGTATATGTAGTAGCGAATGTCCCGTAATCAACAACAATGTTGTTGGGTGTGGGTGCGGTATTCTCATTGCCGTCCTGGAGCACTCCGTTAAATATAACAGCACCGCTTTCACGAAGTTTAACAGATTCCCAGCTGGTTCCGTACTGCATCATGGTCCTCTTTGTGCCGTTGACAACAGTTGCGCCATAGCGTCCTGCAAACATTGCAGAGAGACGCCATCCCTTGTAGCTGAAGTTTGTTGTCATCCCGAAACGCAGTTTGGGTTCGCGGTTTCCGATGACGCTCCATGTGCTGCTTGTTACAGGCAACCCTGTTGTCGGGCTTATAAGAACTTCACCTGCTTCATTGCGCAGGAACGCGAGGCCCGTCCATGATGTAACAGGATAACCGACCATGATCCCGTTGCGTATGTTTCCGGAGTTCCATGTATAAGCGTTATAATATTCGGTCAGGTTTGCAGGAAGATAGGTCACTTCTGAATCAGTGTGTGATGCGTTGACGCCGATGTTCCAGCGAATGCCGCCGGCCGTTTTAACGACATCTCCGTCAATATGACCTTCCCATCCCCATGTCTTGAACTCGCCAACGTTCATGTTGTTGAGAACAAAGCCGGTGCCGTAGCTCATACGGAATCCTTTAACGATCTGATCTTCGCAATTGGTCCAGAAATATGTAAAGTCTGCATTGATCCTGTCTTTGACAAATCGTCCTTCAAAACCAATCTCCTTAGATGTGTTCATCTCAGGAACAAGCTTCTTGTTGGGTCCGGTAAATCCGTAACGGTAACCGCCACCCCAGAGGACTGTAGGTTCAAGCTGCGGATCTATCTCGAGCGGACCGGCATCTTTACCAACCTGTGCGATCGAGCCGCGAAGCTTCAGGTAGTTGATGGGAGTAACAGCCTGCATGAAGTCAAGCTCGGTAACTATGAATGAAGCTTCAACTGCCGGATAGAAGTACTGGTTGTTCTCAACCGGAAGGGTTGAAGACCAGTCGTTCCTTGCCCTGAAAGTCAGGTAGCCTATCTCCTTGTACCCCAGTGCCACCTGGGCTGAGATGGCCTGTATCCTCCTCTTTGTGTTTCTCTGTGTCGAACTGATAGAGAGGGGATCACAGTTGTTTATAGACTGAAAGTCAACAACGGCAAACTTGGATCCCGTCGTTGCTACGTTACTTACACCGTTCTCAAGCTGGTGATATCCTACCTGAACTGACAGGGAGAGATTCTGATCAAGGAACGTGTTGTCGTAACCGGCAAGAATATTAAGGGTCGGGTCTGAGAAGTTGGCCTTTGTTACGTTGTAGTACCCGTTGCCGTTGTTATAGGCTGCGTAATAGGGATGCCTGGAGGTCGTGTATGTCTGCTGACCTACGTCCCAGCCCATGATTACTTTCACGTACGTTTTCTCTATG
>JALOMM010000190.1 GCA_025455535.1 Bacteroidales bacterium
CATATTATACCCTTACGGTGAGGGTGAGGGTCAGGCATTCAAAGGCCGGGAAATAAGGTTCAGCTCCTTGCCATCGTAAACGGCATAGCTGGTAGTGCTGAACCAGTCGCCCAGGATTATCATCCTTCTTCCGTTCTCGTCGAATGTCATGGGCAGGTGCCTGTGTCCGTAGATGAAATAACGTGCCTCACACCCTGAACTCACAATCACCCGCGTGTGCCTTATCAGGTCCTCGTTCTCTTCTCCCAGGAAAGGAAGTGAAACATGTTTGGCCAGCCGGCTGCTGTTTGACCATGCGTGGCCGATACCCAGTCCTATCCGCGGATGGATTGCTGAATAGGCCCTCTGCAGTATCCTGCTGTGAAACAATGAAAGGAGTATCCTGAATCCTTTGCTCCTGGTACCCAGGCCCTCTCCGTGGGCCAGGTAGAACAGCTCCCCCCCGATGGTTACGAGCAATGGCTCATGATGAATCGTGACGCCGCATTCCTCCTCAAGGTAACTCTTCATCCACAGGTCATGATTGCCTGTGAAGAGGTGCACATCGATCCCGCTGTCGGTAAGGTGGGAGAGCATCCCCAGGAAACGGGTAAACCCCTTTGGGACCACCTTCTTATATTCCCACCAGAAGTCGAAGATATCTCCCAGGAGGTATATCGCATGGGCATCTGCAGAGGCCTGTCGCAGCCAGGCCACAACCCTCTCTTCCCTCTCGCGGGGATTGGTTCCTGCCGCAAGCCCGAGATGGAAATCTGATGCGAAGTATACTTTTTTGTCTTCCGGCATCTTCAGTTATTTGTTGAAGATCTGGTCCATCCGTATCTGAAGGTTACGGCCGAAGAGATTGGTGTTAATGATATTTCCGTCGGGGTCGTAGAGCAAGTTTGCCGGTACAGTTGTGATGCCCATCGCCCTGGCATAAACAGGGTTCGAAGGGTCAGGTTCTCTTACGCTTATCCACGGGATCTCTTCGAATCGTACAACGTTCTTCCAGCGCTCCTCACTGGCATCGAGGCTGATCTGGTATATCTCAAGACCCCTTGGCTTATACAGCGCATAAATGCTCTTCAGTGATTCCAGTTCTGCTATGCATTCCTCCGATGTTGTCGCCCAGAATGAAACGAGGACATATTTTCCCCTTAATGACGAAAGGGCAACGGTTTTTCCCTCTGTATCGGGTAGTTGCGGGTTGTTGCCTGAAATGGGTGACTGGGCAGCGATGGCTGCCAGTCTGTTGATATACATCTGGTTAAGCTCGGAGGTCACATTTTCTTTCAGGGCAATGACATGTCTTGATGCAGGATATTTCACCGACAGCGAATCAGAAACGATCTTGAGAAACTGCAGGTCACGCGGCTGGTAAAGTACGTATGCGTTCTCGTCCAGCCTCTGGTATACTGCCTTCACCGCTGCCATAGAGGTGAGGTTGCTGAGGATGAAGCTGATGTTGTTTTTACGCTGTGCCTCAACGATCTCAAGGTAGGAAGCCTCAAGGGCCGGGCCCCTGACAGCAAGTTCCTCTTCAGTCAGCGAGGCATAGATTTTCTTCAGCGAGTCAAGTCCCGATACTGTTATAAAAAGCTTCTGGTCAAGTTCCTTTATCTTTAACGAGCCGGGTGACCCTTCCACCTCATAGTTCATTACCAGGGGTGATGATCCGAATGTCAGGCTGATCTCCTCACCGGGCATGGCAAGCAGTCCGACGAAATCATCCCTGCCTATCCGGACCTGAAAGAATTCCGGTCCGGTTATTTCTGCCGTGAACCTGAATTGTCCCCGTTTTATCTCTGCTGAATCAATCAGAATGTTCGTGCTGACATCCGACTGGTCGAGGTAGACAATTCCTTCCTTTCCTTCCGCAAAGGTGCCCCGGATAGTAACTTTTTCTTCGTTTCTGCATCCTGTGATTGCTGCAGCAAGCAATACCCACGATATAAATTTATTCATTTGAGGTCTTGATTTCCGGTACAAATAAAGTAAAAAATAGAGACAGGCTATTGTCTGTTGAACAGTTCCCCGAGTTTTTTCCGGAGCATGTCGCCTCTCAGGTTAACGGCAATCACCCTTCCGTCACGGTCAATGAGGTAGTTGTAAGGTATCTCTGTCAGGCCGAATCTCTTTACCACTTCCGAGTCGCGGTATCTGAGGTCGCTGACATGCTTCCACCGACCCAGCCTGTCTTTTCTTATTGCTTCGGTCCAGTCTTCTTTTCTGATATCGAGTGACACCTGGTAGATATCAAATCCGCGGTGATGGTACGTGTCATACATTGTAACGAGGTTCGGGTTCTCTTCGCGGCATGGGGGGCACCATGCTGCCCAGAAGTCGACCAGCACTATGCTTCCTCTCAATGCTGAGAGCATGACTGTATCACCGTCGGGGCCGGTAAGAGCGATGTCAGGCAGCAGGTCGCCCTCGCCGAAGCTCCCCTCTGTCTCATTGCCTACGGTGACTGACCTGCGGAGCCCCGCCACGAACGTATGCAGGTCAAGCACCATATCTGACTCAGGGTAAAGGGCATATAGCAGTGAGTCAGCCCTGTAGAACAGGTCAGGCTCCTTTGCCGGGTCAAAGAGCTGCAGTCCCGGTACTACCTGCTGGTTCAGCAGGAAAATGGAGACCATTGATCCGCTGTTTTCTTCCAGGTATGTCATTGCCCTCTCACGGAAATCTGCGACTATGCCGGCAGCCTTCCTGTCAAGGCTGTCCATGATTAAGGGGAGACGGTCACTGCCGATGCTGTCATTATAGGCTTTTGTAAGCTTCTCCAGCTCAGAGATTACTATATCGTGTTCCCGGCGGAAACCGAGCATGACATTTGTGGCCTCGGAACCTGTCAGCATTGAAGGTGACGATACCGATCCGGCATTTGCGGTTATATTTATCTTGTCACCCGGGTTTACCAGCAGTGTAAGGAAATCATCGCTGTCAATGCTGAGCAGAAAAAAAGTCGGGAATGGTATCCCGGACCTTATTTCAAAACTTCCGTCCCTGCCGATAATTACAGAATCAACAGGTTCAAGAAGGTTGGGTTTTACCTCCCTGAGCAATATATAATCATCCTTTCCTGCACCCTCTATATGCCCTGAGACGGTGAACCCGTTTCTCTTGCATCCTGCCGTCAGTGCTGCCAGAAGTATTATGATAGCGAGTGTCTTCAATGAATTGCAGCCAGTCAGGCAAAAACCCGAAATGCCCGCTCTCCTGATCAAATATGCCATTTTCTTTAACAATTTAGCCTTTCGGTCGTTCCTCAATTGAGTTGCAAAGATATTTATTTTTCACAGCCCGTGAGGCTTAAGGCAGGTACCCCTGTTACAGATACGTTTTTTTTGATTTTCTTTGCAAACGCAAATTTTTATTGCTAATTTAAACGAATTAATATTTTTTAGATAATAACACGGAATCCATAACAGTATGGGCTACATTAAGTTTGACAAGGCTAAGGTTGTAAATCTTGAATATTCACTCAGCCGTGAGATTCTGCGTACAAACAGGGCGGGAAGCTACTCGTCGACGACCATTGTTGGCTGCAACACCCGCAAGTATCACGGGTGGCTGGTTTGCCCCGTTGACGCCATGGGTGGCGAAAGGCATGTGCTGCTGTCAGCGCTTGACAGCACCATTGTGAGCAACGGACAGAGTTTCAACACAGGTATCCGCAAGTATCACGGGGACTCATACAGTCCCAAAGGACATAAGTACGTAGAGGATTTTGACATACAGGATATCCCCGGGATGACCTTCAGGGTAGGTAATGTCTACATGAGGCAGGAAAGACTGCTGGTACATTATGAGGAGCAGTTTATGCTCAGGTATACCATCCTGGAGGCTAATGAGCCTATGAAGCTTCAATTCAGACCTTTTCTTGCATTCAGAAAAGTCCACGAGCTGACTCATGCCAACATGGATGCCTATACAAAAGTCGACTATATAAAGAACGGGATAAAGGTGAAGCTTTACGAAGGATTTCCTTCACTCCATATGCAACTCTCGAAAAAAGCGGAATTTGTTCCTGTTCCTGACTGGTATTA
>JALOMM010000191.1 GCA_025455535.1 Bacteroidales bacterium
AGTCGTTCCCGGAACGAGATAGGGTACAAAGCCTATTCCTTCGGGCACCAGCAGTTTTGTCTCGGGATGCATCCCCCATAAGAGAGAGTTCAGTCTCTCTTCGTTGCACAGCTCTTTTATCTGTGTAAGGGCTATGAGTTCTCTCGCATGAGTGTGCATCACAACCCGGTGTGCTGTTCCCCGCCTGATGATAAGGGAGTGGATGGCGAGATGGGATGCCAGTTCGCTGGTGGGTCTCAGATCAGTTGGCTCAATGTGAGAGATGATATTATAAGCTGATCCGTCGTCGGTCACCTTGATGATGAGGGCATTTTCCATCGGTTTGCGGGCCAGGTCGCGCATCCTGTGGTTTGTGGCGGTAATGAAGAAGCTCATCCCGGCGACATCAGAAGCTCTCTCCGGCAGCGGATAATCTGTCCGCTGATAGTGTGCGGGAAGATCTGACTTAGGCACATCCTTCAGGCATACCGAGATGTTTCCTGCGTTTCTCTCCGCCCAGCCACGCTGCCAGAGAAACCCGGCCACCTCGGCAACTTCACTGATGATTCCTGTCAGGGTCAGAGCAGGTTCTGCCATTGCTGTTCACTCACTTGTTTATTATTCAAAGATACACTTTCATTTTTCCCGGGAGACGAAAGTCAGGCCTCTCTCTTTATCTTTTATTACTACCTTTGCGTATTGTATTGATTCAGGGGAGCAGTAAGTATATGCCGGGTAGCAGGAGATTGCCATTATGGATTAAAATGCAGAGGGCCAGCGGGGAGAATTACACCATGGTCAAGCGACTGGTGGAGGAGAACCGCCTTCATACGATCTGCACCAGCGGTAACTGCCCTAACATAGGTGAGTGCTGGAATGCCGGCACTGCAACACTGATGATACTGGGAGACATATGCACCCGCTCATGCAAATTCTGCGGTACAGCCAGCGGTCACCCCCTGCCACCTGACAGCGATGAGCCTGAAAGGGTGGCGTCAGCGGTAAAAACGATGGGGCTGAAACACTGTGTCATCACCTCGGTTGACCGTGACGACCTGCCTGACGGCGGGGCACATCACTGGGCTGAGACAGTACGCCGTATAAAAGAGGCCTGCAATAATGTTACCATTGAGACCCTGATACCTGATTTCAGGGGAGATTTTTCGGCCGTTGACCTTGTCATTGACGCCGGGCCGGATGTCATCTCCCATAACATAGAAACGGTGAAAAGACTCACCCCCCTGATAAGGTCCGTGGCTAAATATGATGTCAGCCTCAGTGTTCTAAGCCATATCTCTTCAAGAGGCATGGTCGCCAAGTCGGGGCTGATGCTTGGACTGGGGGAGACAAGGGAGGAGGTAATGGAGTCATTGCATGACCTTCATGCCACCGGATGCAGCGTTGTCACACTGGGGCAATACCTTGCACCTTCGCTTAATCATATGCCTGTGGTTGAGTATGTCACCCCGGAAGTGTTTGAAGAGTACAGGCTCAGGGCACTGGAGATGGGTTTCAGGTTTGTCGAAAGCAGCCCCCTTGTGAGAAGCTCGTTTCATGCGGAGAAACATGTAGGCAGGGAGCAGGGAGCAAGGGGCACAGAGCCTGAACCGCATGCCACTCGCCCCATGCCCCATGCCCCATGCCCCATGCCCCGATCTACAGTAATATACGATGATTTAGGCTTCAGGGATTACAAGGAGACCTGGGATTACCAGGAGCTGTTCTTCAATGCAAAGGTGTCTGAGAAGCTCAGCAGGGACGGTGACGGAACAAGGACTCCTGACAGGCTGATCTTCGTTGAACATAACCATGTCTATACACTCGGCAAAAGCGGGTCAGAGCAGAACCTGCTCCTTGACTATATACAGCTACAGGCGCGTGATGCTGCCTTCTACCGCATTGACAGGGGAGGGGATATCACCTATCACGGCCCCGGACAGCTTGTCGGATATCCGATATTTGATCTGGAGGGGATGGGGGTAGGACTCCGGGAATACATTAACCTCCTCGAAGAGTCGATTATCAGGTGTGTAAGTCATTTCGGCATCTCCGGAGGACGGCTTGACGGAGCCACCGGTGTCTGGCTTGACCCGGGAGTGAAGGGACGTGCCAGAAAAATATGTGCAATAGGCGTGAGAGCATCAAGGTACGTGACAATGCACGGTTTTGCTCTTAATGTCAGCACAGACCTCTCTTATTTTGACCATATAAACCCCTGCGGTTATACTGACAAGGGTGTGACGAGTATCGCCAGGGAGACAGGAATGAAGGTCAGCATGAGTGATGTGAAGGATGTGATGCGTAACATGATGAGGGAGGTCTTCGGATATGAATATTATTAAAATACTATATAATGGAAAAAAGGTGGCTCTTAAGAGAGAGGGGCGACGAGTCTGTCGTCACGACCCTGGCGACAGAGATGGGTGTGCCTGTCCCTGTTGCCAATCTCATGGTGCAGCGTGGCATCACTACAAAAAACCAGGCTGAAGATTTTTTTAATCCCTCGCTGACATCCCTGCATGATCCTTTTCTTATGAAGGACATGAACAGGGCAGTTGACCGTATCTCCACGGCTATTTCGCGCAATGAGAAGATACTGGTATACGGCGACTATGATGTCGACGGCACTACTGCCGTGGCAATGCTCTATTCCTTCCTCAGGGAGAGACATACAAGCCTCGACTACTATATACCTGACAGGTATCACGAGGGCTATGGGCTCTCACTGAAAGGGATTGACTATGCTGCTTCCGGCAGCTGCAGGCTGATTATTGCTCTCGACTGCGGTATCAAGGCGGTTGACAAGGTCAAGTATGCCAGGTCGAAGGACATAGATGTCATCATATGTGATCATCATCTTCCCGGTGACGAGATCCCCGATGCAACAGCCGTGCTTGACCCGAAACAGCCCGGATGCAACTATCCCTATAAGGAGCTGTCAGGCTGCGGTGTAGGGTTTAAGCTTATACAGGCCTATTGCCAGTTGCATAAGATACCGTTTGAAAAGATCTTCCCGTACCTTGACCTCGTGGCGGTAAGTATCGGGTCTGACATCGTCCCCATGAACGGAGAAAACAGGGTGCTGTCATACTTCGGTCTGAAACAGCTGAATGAGTCGCCGCGTCTGGGGATAAAGAAAATAATCGATAAGGCGAAGATCCGCATGCCCCTCTCCATTGAAGATATCGTTTTCCGTATCGGACCGCGTATCAATGCGGCAGGAAGGATGGAGTCAGGCAGCAAGGCCGTGGAGCTTCTCGTGTCACAGGATGCGCAGTCCGCCCTGACAATCTGTGACGCCATTGACCGCAGCAACGATGACAGACGGAAGAAGGACACTGAGATAACGTCTGAGGCACGCCGCATGGTCAGCGAGGACGAACGGATGGGAAACAACCGTACTACCGTGCTCTTTCACCAGGGGTGGCACAAGGGTGTTATCGGCATCGTTGCCTCAAGACTCATTGAGACATACTATCGTCCGACTATCATTCTTACCGAGTCAAAGGATGGCTTTGCCACCGGCTCGGCAAGAAGCGTCCCCGGGTATGATCTGTACCAGGCTATCGAGTCGTGCTCTGACCTGCTCGAAAGCTTCGGAGGACATATGTTCGCCGCAGGGCTTACCCTCAAGCAGGCGAACCTGCCGATGTTCCGTGAGAGGTTTGAGAAATTTGTAAGTGACACCATCAAGGAAGAGCATCTTGTCCCGTCGGTCAACGTTGATGAAGAGATACCACTTGAGGATGTGACGTGGGACCTGCTGAAATACCTGGAACGGTTTCAGCCCTTCGGCCCTGACAATATGGCTCCGGTCTTTGTCTCGAGGAGGGTGAAGACACTCACATGTCAGCCGGTGGGTAACAATGGAACCCATCTCAAACTGAGCTTTGCCCGCAATAACATGGAACCTGTCGGAGCAATTGCTTTCGGTCAGGCCGACACTATGGAAATCTTCAGAGAAGAAGGGGGGGTGGTAGACATAGCCTATTCAATTGAGATGAATGATTTTAAGGGACGGAGCACGGTGCAGCTCAATATCAAGG
>JALOMM010000020.1 GCA_025455535.1 Bacteroidales bacterium
GCTGCAATGGCCGCCGAGGAGATCATGCTGATGTCATCCTGAGAGACAAATGACTGCAAGACCCTGGGCAGATTCCGGAACAGGATAAAGAGATTGTCAGACTCCTTCCCTGAGGCTGCCACAACAGGCGTAAAGCCTTGCTGATGACGGATATCCGATCCTGCATCCTTGTTATTGAGGGCATTCTCGACAAGCGTTCCGGATGTGGAAACAATAATAATACCTGAGGTCATGGCCATATAAACAAGAGACTTTGTGCCGCCCTTGCCGTAGGCAACCTCAAATGTCCTTGCTCCCCCGAGCTCTCTTGTGGCTGACACCGATCCTCCCGACTGCCCGCAAAGTTTTATCAGATGCCGGGAAGAAAAAGAAGGTCCGGTATTCATGACTGCCATCGCGGTAACCGGACCCTGCCCTATAATATGGAACGACAGAAGCACCTTGCGGTTGCTGATCAGTTCCCTCACATCACGTCCTCCGGTGATGCTGTCAACAGCAGCAGCGGCATCAGTGAGCGCCGCGGCCCATTTCATGTCAGACAGTATGGAAATAATCCCGTTACGGTCCGTGGCCCTGGTCAGAAGTTCAGGGAAATCAGACGTTTCGATTATAAGAAAGGCATCAGACGGAACAGCGGTCCATGGATCGACAACCACAATCTGTTTCTCCTTCCTGATAAAATAGCCTGCCACAACCAGCGCAACAGCAAGCATCCCCACCAGAACTATCCCGTTTCTCTTCCGCACAATTATCAATTAAGGTTACTGACTCAAAAATATAAAATATTAATTTGCCGTGGTAAAGAACCTTTCATAGGTTATTCAGGCGAAAATGCTGAGGAACATTTCCGCAGAAGTGATTGTGGAATAATTTTTGTGCAGTGGCACACAGTGCAAATGATTTATTTATGCGGCGGCTTGCGTTTATTGTAATACTATTGCCTTTTTCTCTGTCTGTCATCGCCCAGACCGTTACGGTACTGTCATATGAAGACGGCAGGCCCGTAGCAGATGCTGCCATTTACAATGATGACCACACACAATTCGGCTATACAAATTATGCAGGGAAAGCAAGCCTTGAAGGATTTAAAAAAGATCAGCCGGTCCATTTCCAGCACTTTTCCTATGAAAGGGTCTCTTATACCCTGCCCGAACTTGAGAAAGCAGGTTGGGTCGTAAAACTCGTCACAAAAACCTTTGAGGTTGAAGAGTTTATCGTCTCAGCCCACAGATATGAGCAGCGGTCTGACGAAGTGCCTAACCTGATAACTACTGTCTCACTCCCTGCAATAAGACTCCATAATCCCCAGACAACAGCCGACCTGATATCTTTAGGCGGTGATGTTTATGTCCAGAAGAGCCAGCTGGGAGGAGGAAGCCCTATGATAAGAGGTTTTGCCACAAACAGGGTCCTTATTGTAATTGACGGCGTCAGAATGAACAATGCAATCTACCGTGAAGGAAACATACAGAATATCCTCTCTCTTGATCCGTCAGTGATAGACCGCACCGAGGTGATATTCGGTCCCGGGGCTACAATGTATGGCAGTGACGCACTGGGGGGAGTGATGGACTTTCATACAAAAAGAGCACTCTATTCAACAGGTGACTCTGTATACTACAAGGCAGAAGCACTTGCCCGCTATTCATCAGCAGCTGATGAAAAGACCTTCCATCTCGATCTGAATATCGGGGGCAGCAAAATAGCATTTCTTACATCAGTATCATGGTCAGACTTCGGCCACCTGAAGATGGGTTCATGGAAATATCCTGAATATCTGCGTAATGAGTACCAGGCACGCACTTCAACGGGAGACACAACTATTATCAGTGATGACCCCCTCGAACAGGTTGCCTCGGGTTATTCACAGCTTAATCTCATGAACAAGCTGCGCTTCAGGCTGACGCATAATCTTGACATTACGCTGGCAAACCACTATTCTCAGCTGTCTGACGTTCCCCGTTATGACAGGCTCATCCAGAAAAAGGAGGGTGTCCTGAGGTACGGCGACTGGTATTACGGGCCACAGGTCTGGATGATGAACAGCGCTATGGCCAGGTATACAAAACAGTCCTCGCTGTTTGATGAGGTAAGGTTTACGGTTGCAAGGCAGGACTACAGTGAAAGTCGTCACGACCGCAAATATGACAATGTCACTCTGTACGGGCAGGAGGAGAAAGTCGGAATATGGTCTGTTAATCTTGATTTCGACAAGACCCCCGGAGAGAAAAACAGCCTGCTCTATTACGGTGCCGAGTATGTCTTCAATGACATAAAAAGCACTGCCGAAAACAGGGATATCCTTTCAGGAGAAACAGAACCCGCCGGATCACGGTACCCGAACGGAAAAAACATATATAACAGCTTTGCCGCTTATGGAGGGTATAAATATAACCTCAGTGAGAAATACTCACTCAGTACTGGCATAAGGTACAATTTCGTCTCACTCAGTTCGGAGATCGCAGACAACTCCTTTTACAACTTCCCCTTCACAGAAATAAAAGTCGCAAACAGCGCTGTAACAGGGGCAGTTGGCTTTGTCTACAGGCCTGATAAGAAAACTGATGTAACACTGAACCTGTCTACCGGATTCAGGGCGCCCAACCTTGATGACATGGGCAAAGTATTTGAATCGGCGCCCGGAGTGGTGGTTGTTCCCAACCCTGACCTGAAGCCGGAATATCTGTATAATATCGATATAGGCGCATCAGCTGAAGCCGGCAGATTCATCCATGCAGATGTCACATGCTTCTTCTCATACCTTGATGACGCAATGGTGCGGGAGGAGTTTCTCTTTAACAGTCAGCCGACCATAATCTATCAGGGTGAAGTGAGTGATGTCTATGCCCTGGTGAACGCCGGCTATGCAATAATATACGGCGCTCAGCTCAAGGCAGAGCTGAAGCCTCATCCTGCACTGAGAATAAAGTCGATGCTCACCCTTACATCAGGTCATGATGACGAAAACGAACCGCTCCGCCATGTACCGCCTGTTTTCGGAGCTACTCACCTGACTTATGAAAAAGGGGCTGTCAAGGCTGACTTCTACGCCCTGTACAACGGCAGTGTCCCTTATGATAAACTCGCTCCCGGCGAAAAAGACAAAGCATATTTATATGCAACTGATGAAAACGGCAACCCCTGGTCACCGGGATGGTTTACCCTGAACCTCAAATCTTCATTTAATGTCGCCAACAGACTGGATCTGACTGTCGGGATTGAAAATATCCTGGATGTAAGATACAGACCATATTCATCAGGCATTGTCTCGCCGGGAAGAAACTTCATCTTCTCTGCCAGAATAAGGATCTGACACCTGCCTCACCGTTTTGTTTCCCTGTTATATTTCGGAAAGATTGATTAAATTTCAGCCTCGTTAGGTTAATGCCAGGGTAATGCACGGGGAATTTCATCTTTCAGAAGTATCTACAAGAAAGGAGATCAGGGAGTTTCATGATCTTCCTGCCTTCATCAACTTGGGAGATCCGAACTGGATCAAGCCACTCATAAAGGATGTTGAGGCCATATTCACCCCCTCTCTAAACACCCACTTCAGAAACGGGGAAGCGGTCAGGTGGCTCCTTAAGGATGACAAAGGCACCACGGTGGGCCGTGTGGCTGCGTTTTACAGCAGGAAAATAGCAAATGCAGACCAGATGCCGGTGGGAGGAATGGGGTTCTTTGAATGTATTAATGATCAGAAAGCTGCATTTATTCTCTTTGATGCTTGCCGTGACTGGCTGGAAGAGAAAGGGATGAAAATGATGGAAGGACCTGTGAATTTCGGGGAACGGGACCGCTGGTGGGGGCTGCTCGTTGACGGCTTCCTGCCACCCAATTACTGCGTTCCCTACAACCCCCCTTATTACAGGGAACTGTTTGAAAAATATGGTTTTAAGAATTATTTTGAACAGTACACCTATTATACACCCATCAATGACAACGGCCTCAGCGATGTCATAAAAGTAAAGGCGGAAAGGATATTTTCAAATCCTGACTACTCGTTCAGGTACATGAAGCGTACAGAGATGCGTGACATAACACGCAACTTCATGATAGTTTATAACAAAGGATGGGCACGGTTCCCGGGGGTGAAAACCATCAGTGAAGGGCATGCCAGGTTGCTGATGAAAAGCCTCAGGCCCGTTCTCGATGAAAAACTCCTCTGGTTCGGATTCTACAAAGATGAACCTGTCTGTTTCTTCCTGATGCTCCCTGAAGTAAACCAGATAATCAGGCATCTCAACGGCAAGCTAAACCTCATGGGCAAGATGAAGTTTCTCTGGTACAGACACTTATCAGGAGAGCTGACTAAGGCTTTTGGCCAGATCTTCGGCATTGTCCCTGAACACCAGCGCAAGGGGGTGGAAGGCGCCCTGATAATGGCTTTCGCAAAACTGGCACTCTCGAAAGAGTTCAGGTATAAGGATCTGGAGATGAACTGGATCGGCGATTACAATCCCTCGATGATGCACCTGCTTGATCAGATAGGTGCCAGGATTATCAAGACCCATATAACATACAGGTATCTCTTTGACAGGGACGCTCCCTTTGAGAGAGCTCCTGTAGTCAACATTTAATACTGTTTCGTCAGAACGGTCTGTATCCGATTATCTCCCTTACCTCCCTGACGGTGGCCGAGGCGCTGGCACGCGCTTTCTCTGCCCCCCGCGAAACCACCTTCCTCAGGTAAACAGTATCATTGATGATCTCATTGATCCGTACCCTGATAGGTTCCGTTACCTTAATGATATCCTCGGCCAGCTGTTTCTTCATGTCACCGTACCTTATCTCACATGATGCATGCTTCTCTCTGAAGTAGGCCACGGTTGAAGGTTCGGAAACCACACCCATTAAAGTGAACAGGTTTTTTACCGGTTCACTTGGCTCTGAACCGGGTTTTTCGGGCCCGGCATCAGTTACGGCCCTCATGACCTTCTTCCTTATCTCCGCAGGGGTGTCAGCAAGAAATATCCCGTTGCCTTCACTCTTCCCCATCTTGCCCGTGCCGTCGAGACCCGGTATCTTTACAAGTTGCCTGCCGAAGTTATATGCATCAGGCTCGGGGAAGTATTCAACACCGTACATGGTGTTGAAACGTCGCGCAAAACGCCTGGTCATCTCCAGATGCTGCTCCTGATCCTTGCCTACCGGGACCTTGTGTGCCTTGTGAATGATGATGTCGGCTGCCATGAGCACAGGGTAGGTGAGCAGGCCGGCATTGATGTTATCAGGCTGCTTGCGTATCTTCTCCTTGAATGACGTGGTGCGCTCAAGCTCCCCGACATATGCGTTCATGTTAAGCAAAAGATATAACTCAGTCACCTCCGGAACATCGCTCTGGACATAAACCGTCGCCTTCTCGGGGTCAATGCCGCAGGCAAGGTATTCTGCCAGCACCTGCCTGATGTTGCCATGAATGTCATCAGGGTGAGGATGAGTGGTAAGCGAATGATAATCAGCTATAAAAAAATAACAGTGATTTTCCTCCTGCATCCTCAGGAAGTTTTTCAGGGCACCGAAATAGTTCCCAAGGTGAAGATTGCCTGTTGACCGTATGCCGCTTACTACCGTATCCATCGAAAAGTTTTGTTTCCGCCACAAAAATAGACATATTATGGAAATCTCATCCCCGCAATCTTTCTTTCTCTCACCTTAACGGCAGAACCCCCGCTGCAACTATTTTTGTATTTTTGCAGTGAAATTAAATCAGGATGGATTCAACGCGTCAGAAGAAAGTTGCAAGGCTGATACAGAAAGAGCTTGCAGAGATCATACTTCATCATACCGGAGAGCTTGCCCCAGGCAGGATGATCTCTGTGACCGAAGTACGCATCAGCCCTGACCTATCGTTCGCAAAGACGTGGGTGAGCATCTTCCCGTCAGGGAAGTCTGATGAAGTGCTGACAAACATCCGGAGCCATGTTCCCAGGATAAGGTATGAGCTGGGACAGAAGATCCGCAACCAGCTGAGGATAATCCCTGAAATAGCTTTCTTCATTGATGACAGCAATGACTATATCGACAATATCAGTAACCTGCTCAAGGAATAAGGCCGATGCATTATGACCCTATCAAGGAACTCCTCGGACGTCTGTTTAACCGTCATCCGCTGCTAAGAAAACTTTTCTACATTCTCCTGAATATACTTCTCCTCCGCTCGTGGCATGTGAGAAAGACTCTGAGGAGGATCAGCAGCAGCCTCCCCTCTTCAGCCTCAGTGCTTGATGCGGGGATGGGCTTTGGCCAGTATTCATGGTGGATGGCTTCAGTATTCACGAAGTGGAACATCACTGCCGCTGACATAAAGAGTGAACAGGTGGCTGACTGTAATGCCTTCTTCACGGCAGCAGGCCTGAAAGAGAGAGTTCAAGCACTTGAGGCCGACCTTGTTACATGGAGCCCCCCGGGCAACTATGACCTTGTGCTGTGTGTTGATGTGATGGAGCATATCGAAGAAGACTGCACCGTCTTTGCCTCCTTCTTCAAATCAATGAACATCAATGGCAAACTGGTTATCTCAACCCCCTCTGACATGGGGGGCTCTGACGTACATTCCGATGATGATCAGTCTTTTATCGGCGAACATGTCCGTGACGGATACGGAAAAGAGGAGATAACGGATAAACTCATGGAGGCCGGATTCAACAGTGTTTCCGTATCATATACCTACGGAATGCCAGGCTCAATAGCATGGAGACTCTCAATGAAATACCCGGTGATGTTGCTTTCAGCCTCAAAACTGTTCTTCATTGTCCTCCCGTTCTATTATCTTGTGGTCATGCCGTTCGTCGTGCTGCTGAACTTTGCAGACCTTAATACCACTCACAGCAGGGGAACCGGGTTACTTGTCGTTGCAGAAAAAAACAGATGAAGCTGTCACTTTACATAGCAAAGAGATACCTGTTTGCCAAAAAGTCGCGAAATGCCATAAATGTGATTTCTGCAATATCCGTAGCGGGAGTAACGGTTGGCACCATGGCACTGATAACCATACTCTCCGTCTTCAACGGCCTTGAAGAGATGGTTAAGGCAATCTTCAGCACGTCTGACCCCGAGATCAGGATAACCCCCGTCAGGGGAAAGGTATTCACCCCTGACACCCTCATGCTCACCAGGCTGTCAGAAATAGACGGCGTGGAGGTATGGGCTGAGACTCTCGAGGAGAACGCTCTGCTCCGCTATGATGACCAGCAGTATATCGCCACAGTCAAGGGGGTCTCTCTCAATTACAGAGAGGTTACCGACCTCGACACCGCGATGTGGGACGGTGACTTCATCCTCAGGAGTGAAACCGGAAGACCCTATGCCATTGCAGGACTGGGCGTTGCAAACCACCTTGGGATGCGACTGAATTTTGTCTCTCCCCTGGCTATCTATATACCCGACCGCACTTCCCGCCTCAGCCTGAATCCTGAAAACGCATTTACCCGGAGATTTGTCCATTTCTCGGGCATCTTTGCCGTTGAACAGGAGTTCGATTCAAAATATGTCTTCCTTCCTATCGACTTTGTCAGGGAGCTGCTTGACTACACTAATGAAATAAGCTCGGTTGAAATCAGGCTAAGACCCGGCTCAGACCTTAAACAGACACAGAGGGCGATAAAAAATGTAATGGGCGATCAGTTCCTTGTTCAGAACCGGTACGAGCAGCAGGAGATATTTTACAAGGTGATGAAGGCCGAAAGACTGGCAATCTTTGTGATACTGACCTTTATCCTGATAATCGCTTCCTTCAACATCATCGGCTCGCTGACGATGCTGATCATTGAAAAGGAGAGGGATATCGGCATTCTCAAAAGCCTGGGTGCAGACAACTCGCTTATCAGGCGCATATTCATTTATGAGGGATGGATGATCTCGTTTATCGGTACATGCCTTGGACTGATCACGGGCTTTCTGCTGTGTGCAGCCCAGCAGCATTTTAACATTGTTAAGCTTTCAGGTGACTCTCTCCTGATAAACTCCTATCCCGTTAAGATGCAAATCATTGATTTCTTTGTTGTAGCGGCAACTGTGATGACAATCGGATATGGTGCTGCATGGTATCCGGTAAACTACCTCTCACGCAGATACCTGAAAGAGAATAAAAAGAGCAGAGATGAGCATCAGATCAATTAAAGCAGCCTTTCTGGCTATTATAATTCTTGTGTCATGCAACCCTTCAGGCACTCCTAAGCCTGACAGGAAGTACTTGATCCCGGAAGACAAGCTGGTCGATATCCTCACCGACACCTACCTTGCTGCCGCAATGCTTGACATGCCCGGCCTGATGTCAACCTGGGGGCAGAGAGACTCGAACCTTAATTATATTGATGTCATTGAGAGTCATGGTTATACGTACCAGCAGCTTGATACCACAATGCGTTACTATTTCAATGCCAAACCAAAGAAACTGTCAAGGGTATATGACAGGGTAACGGGCAACCTGCTTGAACTGGAGGTCAGGGTGATGGAGGAGAGCAATGCAAACCCGGAAGACTATGCTGATGGGAACCTGTGGACTGGAAAGGCATCATACAGCTTCCCGGAGGATATGACCAGGGATCCGATCTGGTTTGACATCCCTGTTGAGGAACCCGGAGAGTACGTCCTTATGGCAGATATCAGGCTCTTCGAGGATGACCAGAGCATTGACCCCCGCGTCACTGTCTTCTTCAGCACCACCGACAGCCTGGGCAAGGAGGTACGCGTCTTCTGGGAGGAAGTCAGGCTTGAGAAAAACGGTCAGTTGCAGAATATCGTTACGGCCAATACCCTCGATTCTGCCGGTACGGTGCATATCAAAGGATGGCTGCTGAACCATTCAAGCCAGAAAGGATCATGGCAGAAGCACGCCCGTGTCAGCAACATAAGTCTCAGGCTTGAAAGGAAAATAGCCGGCGAGCAGTGATGAGAAGGATCTCGGCCCAATATCTCTTCACCTCCTGCGGCAAGCCTCTGAAACGCGGGGTTGTGACTGTGGCAGAGGACAACACAATCGTTTCAGTCGAAGATAACGGCGGAGATTTCTCAGAAAAGGCCAACACCGAGTTTTATAACGGCATCATCATCCCGGGCCTGGTCAACTGTCACACCCACCTTGAGCTCTCACACATGGCCGGGGCGTTGCCGGCAGGGGGCGGACTGGCTGACTTCATAACCTCGGTACGTGAACAGAGGGAGGCTCTTCCGGAAGAGATCGTCGCTGCAGCGAAGAAGGGAGACGGTGAGCTGACTGATGAAGGCATCGTAGCATGCGGAGACATAAGCAATAACAGTTTATCGTTCAGTATCAAGAGAGAGAGTCGTGTTGATTACCTCACCTTCATCGAGGTGTTCGGCATTGACCCGGGGAAGGCGCAGAAGCGCATTGACGGTGCGGTGGCGCTGGCGGCCGCGGCGGCGGCGGCGGGGCTGCCCCATCATATCACCCCCCATGCGGTCTACTCAGTGTCGCGAAGGCTTCTCACCCTGACAGAACAGCATATCAGCCCCGCCTCCGTCACCTCACTCCACTTCCTTGAGTCGCCTGACGAACGCGACCTCGTGAGGCTTCGCCGCGGCCGCCTCGCCGAGTCATACCTGTCTCTCGGCGTGACACCTGAGATGATCGACACACCTGACAGTCACCTCGCCGCAGCACTCGGACTGTCACACCTCACGGCACAGCTGATACTCGTACACAACACCTTCATCACCGCTGCCGAGATTCAGTCGCTGAGACAGGCCGGCAACGTATGGTTCTGCCTCTGCCCCTCGTCAAACATCCGCATCTCAGCGACAATGCCCCCTGTCAGACTGCTGCGCGAAGCGTCTGACCGTATCGTCACAGGCACTGACAGCCTCGCCTCGACAGACCGCCTCAGCATACTCAACGAGATGAGACTGCTTCATGATGCCCTCCCCGAAATACCACTCGATGAGATTGTCAGATGGGGAACCATCAACGGCGCAAAAGCTCTCGGCAAGGCAGATATGATCGGATCAATCGAACCGGGCAAGAAACCCGGATTACTGCTCGTTGAAAATACTGATCTTCAGTCGCTGAGACTGACGCCGCAAAGCAGGGTGCGCAGATTATTGTAAATTTACACCCTTAACTGCAGAGACAGATGCCAACCTTCCTTTTCGACAGCATAGTGTTCGGACCCGTTCGCAGCCGCCGCCTGGGAGTATCACTCGGCATAAACCTTCTGCCTGTTGACCGCAAGGTGTGCTCGTTCAACTGCATCTACTGCGAGTGCGGATGGACTACCTGCAGCACCGCTACCTCAGGCACCCTCCCCTCACGAGGTGAAGTGAAGGAGGCACTGAGAACAAAACTGTCGGAAATGAAAGCGCGGGGAGAGAAACCCGATGTCATAACATACGCCGGCAACGGAGAGCCGACACAGCACCCCGGTTTCAGCGGAATAATCGATGACTCGATTGCCCTGCGCGACGAGCTCTTCCCTGATGCCCGCATATCCGTTCTCTCAAACGGCTCAGCGATTCACCGTAAGAGGGTGCGGGAGGCACTCATGAAGGTTGACATGAACATCCTGAAGATCGATTCAGCTGTCGCAGCTACCAGGGAGAAACTGAACCAGCCCAACAGCAGGTATGATTATGATGAATTTAAAGGATGGCTGAAGGAGTTCGGCGGTCGCTTCATAATACAGACACTCTTCGTCAGGGGCAGATACCGCGGCGAGATCATCGATAACACCACCCCTGAAGAGATTGAAGCATGGCTCGCCGAGGTGGCATCACTGAGACCTGAGTCAGTGATGATCTATACAATTGAGCGTGACACCCCTCTGGAGAACGACCTGAAAAAGGTGCCACTGGCTGATCTTAAGGCAATAGCCGCCAGGGTAACCGGTCTTGGTATCCCTGCCTCCGTATCCGGATAAACAGAATGAGCGGCATGAGAATTCTCATCAGCCCTCTTAACTGGGGCTTCGGCCATGCCGGACGGATGATCCCACTGGCCCTGGAACTGAAAAAAAGAGGTAACGAAATCATCTTCGGTGCAGAGCCATCGCTTATCCCACTGCTTGAAAAAGAGATGCCGGGAATAAAAATCATCAGTGTCCCCGGATTAAGAATACGTTATTCCCGCCTGGTGCCACAGTGGCTCAGCATCATATTACAGATACCCCGTATAATAGCAGTATCGTTTCGCGAACATAACCTTCTGAAGCATCTCGCCCGTGAGCTTAATCCTGATATCATTATTTCGGATAACAGGTTCGGATTCTTTCATAAAAGCATTCGCTCAGTATATGTCACCCATATGCTCCGGATACCGTTCCCGAAGCCGTTCCGTTTCCTGGAGCATGCCGGAACAGCTGTACACAGAAAGATAATCAGCATGTTTGATCTCTGCCTGGTGCCGGATTATCCGGGAGAGATCAGCCTTTCAGGCCGCCTTTCCCACGGAGTCAGGCTGCCGCTGAATACGGTATTTATGGGGCCTTTGTCACGATTCGGGCATTCTATTGAGACTGCAGGGCCTGAAGCATCTGCAGAGTCTGCGGCACCAGCTGAGCCCTATTGCTGTCTCATTTTATCGGGGCCCGAGCCTCAGCGCTCCATGCTGGCCGAAAAGGTAATTGCATCCCTTCCGGATACCAGTATCAGGATACTGACCGGAACCCCCGTCGACATAAGTCCTTGCAGCAGTAGAGTAAAGGTCATCACGGCACCCGATACCACGACAATGAGAGAGGTGATAACCGGCAGTTCGGCAATCATTGGCCGGTCAGGTTATACAACCGTAATGGAACTGGTCTCACTTCGGAGATCAGCAGTGATAATTCCTACACCCGGACAGACCGAACAGGAGTACCTCGGAGAATATCTCCACGGGAACCATGGCTTCGTTTCAATCAGGCAGAGCGATACCGGAAGACTGGCCGGCATCATGAAAAGTCTTGATAGCAGGAATGTTGCAAACCTGCCTGACAGTGCCCGTCTGCTTGAAAATGCAATCGGGCAGTTACTTAAGAAGCAGGTAAAGAGCAGCTGACATGACGCCTGCGCCGATAAAGAGACCTGACCATACTTCTGACGGCTTGTGGTCATCGAGGTAAATCCTGGCTGACA